>JAOUEK010000029.1 GCA_029858755.1 Thermoleophilia bacterium | reverse complement strand
AAGGTCGCGTAGTAGCCGTGCCAGGCTGCGACCTCCTTCACGATCAGCCGGTAGGTGAGGCAGTAGTCGGCCATGTCGAGCGCGCTCGCGTAGCGCATGTCGATCTCGTGCTGGGACGGGGCGACCTCGTGGTGGTGGTACTCGATCGGGATCCCGACCGACTCGAGCGCGTCGATCGTGTCGTTGCGCACCTCGGTGGCGGCGTCCTGGGCCGTCATCGCGAAGTACCCGCCCTCGTCGAGCGTCTTCGTGCCCTGGTCGTCCTCGAAGAGGAAGTACTCGAGCTCGGGGCCGACGTTGAAGGCGTCGAAGCCGAGCGCGCGCATCCGCTCGAGCGCGCGCCGCATGATGTAGCGGGGATCGCCCTCGTAGGGGGTGCCGTCCGGGCGGACGACGTCGCAGATCAACCGGCCCACCTTCGCACCCAGCGAATGACCGTGCTCGTCGGTCGGCCTGGGCATGATCTGAAAGGTCGCCGGGTCGGGGATCGCGACCATGTCCGACTCCTCGATCGCGTTGAACCCCGTGATCGACGAGCCGTCGAAGCCCATGCCGTCGTCGAGCGCGTCCGCCATCTCGGCGGGGGTGATCGCGAACGACTTGCAGTGCCCCTCGATGTCGGTGAACCAGAACAGGACGTGCTCGACGCCCTCGTCCTTGATCCGCTTGAGCACCGCGCGGCGGGACGCCACCGACGAGGTCGCCCGGTGCTTGCTCTTGATCAGCGCGCCGCCGCCCCGTGTCGCTGCAGCTCTCGGTCGTGCCATCTGTTCTCCCTCCTGAAAACGAAAAAAGCCCCGGGCGCGGAAGCGCCCGAGGCCACGTCGCCTCGAATGACGAGAGGATCCTAGCGGTCCGTCGCGGACGGTGCGACGGCCAACCCGGCCAGCTCCGGCGGACGGCCGTGGTGGCGCAGCGCACGGGCGTAGAGCGCGAGCGCAGGCGTGAGGACGGCTGCGCTCGCGAGCATCGCGGCGCGGATGCCGAGCACGTTGCCGAGGGCGCCGATCAGCGGCCCGCCGCCGGCCTGCCCGATCGCGTCCGCCTGCCCGGACATCGAGATCACGGTCGCGCGGACGCTGGAGTCGGTGATGCTCTGGTTGAGCCAGGTCATGAACAGCGGCTGCGTCAGCTGCCGGGTGAGGTTGTAGAGCCAGAAGCCGAGCAGCCCGACGAGCAGGCCGCCGGCGACTCCGAAGACGACGATCGCGACCCCCTGCGCAACGGTGAGCACGAGCAGCGTCCGGGCGAGCCGAGGCGCCCTCCCGGACTGGATGCGGCGGAGGAGGAACGTGGTGCCGACGAGCCCGAGCAGGAGCTCGCCCACGCGGAACACGGCGAACCACCAGATCGGGTCGAGCTCGCCGAGTCTCGGCAGGCCTATGTCGCGCAGGAAGTGGGCCTGCCAGAGCCGGTCGAGCGCCTCGGTGGACATCCCGGCGAAGAACGTGATCGCCAGCATCAGCAGCAGGAGCCGCTGTGCACGGACGAGCCGGAAGCCGGACGCGGCCGTGCCGAGGACGGCCCCCCAACCCTCCCGCTCCTCCGGCGGCGTGCGCCGAAATCCCGTCTCGGGCATCAGGAACACGCTCGCGACCGCGAGCGCCACGCCGAAGAGCCCGCCGACGACGATCGCGGTCCGCAGGTCGAGCCAGGCCGCGATAGCGACGCACGCGCCGATGCCGGCGAGCGCGCCCACGTAGCTGACCCGTGCGCCGCGTACGAAGATCGGGCCCACCCGCTCCGCCCCGACCTCGTCTGTGATCCACGCCTCGTAGGCGCCGCTCTCGAACGTGAACGCGACACCGGAGAGCGCCGAGGCGACGAGGATCGCCTCGTAGGACGGGAAGAGCCCGATCACGACGAAGGTCGCGCCGTGGAGCGCCCAGCCGACGATCAGCGAGGCGCGCCGCGAGTACGTGTCGGCGACGACCCCCGTGGGGATCTCGAAGACGAACGCGGTGACCTCCATCACCGTCCCGATCAGCACGAGCTGCAACGGGTCGAGGCCGACCTCCGAGACGTAGTAGACGCCGACGACTGTGAACGTCCCCGCGAGCAGCGCCGACAGCGCGCCCTCCGTGACGAGGAACCACGCGACCGGGCCGACCCGCCTCACGTCATCGCCTCAGATCGCGGCGCATCGTCCGCGAGACGGTGCCCTCCACGTAGCCCAGTCGCTCGTTGACGGCGCGCATCGAGACGTTCGCCTCCTGCGTCCACGTCACCACCCGCCGGATGCCGTGCGTCGCGGCCCACGCCAGCTTCGCCCGCTTGAGGTACATGGCGAGGCCTCGCCCGCGCCAGTCCCGGCGCACGACCAGCAGCCCGTCCTCGGCGCGCTCGGGCGACCCCGCGTCGTGGATCAGGCCCGTGTAGCCGACGACCTCGCCGCCAGCGAGTGCGACCAGTGAGCCGCCCGGGATCGTCGCCTCCTCGCGCAGCCACTCTTCGAGCGTCACCGTCACGGGCCGGAACGTCGCCAGGTCAGCGTAGCCCTGCTCCGCGACGGGGAACACGTCACGGAGGAGCTCCGGCCGGTCGGCGATGGAGACGACCTCGACGTCGGCGCGGGGCGGCGGCGCGGGCTCATCCGGTGCCAGTTCGCGCACCTGCTCGACCTGGCGCTGGACCTCCGCGTACCCTCGCCGCACGGCCCACGCGTGCGACTCGTCGTCCTCGACGAGGCTGACCGCGTCCCGGTAGCCCTGACGACGTGCGTGCTCCTCGAGCGCGTCGAGCAGCACGCGGCCGACGCCGCGCCGGCGCCGGTCGGGGAGGACGCGCGGGTGCACCCCCGCGCCGCCGACGGACGACCGGCCGACGAGCCCGCTTCCGACCACGTCGGCGTCCTGGAGCGCGAGCAGGAAGACCCGGTCCGGCTCGACCTCGAGCTGCGCGCGCATCTCCGCGACCGTCGCCGCGCGCTCGTTCGGCAGCACGGCGAGGCGGACGCGGCGCCACGCCTCGAAGTCCGTATCGGTCGCGACGGCTCGCAGCTCGACCATCAGCCGCTCCGCTTCAGCTTCCCCCGTCGCTTCGCGTGCCGCTCGCCGAGCGAGAACACCCAGAGCCCGAGCGGGATCGAGGCCACGCCGATCACGAGCAGCGGCCAGATCTGCGGCCACAACGAGTTGAGCGGCGCGCCGTCGAGGATCGCCGCGCGGATGCCCTCCAGCGCGTACGTCGCCGGCGAGATCGTGGAGACCCACTCCATCCACGCCGGAAGCACGGAGACCGGGTAGTAGACGCCCGAGACGACCAGCAGCAGGCCCTGGGCGACGAAGCCGAGCTGCGCGCCCTTCTCCGGGGAGAGCAGCGGCAGCACCGCGGTCATGATCCCGATCCCGAAGAACGAGACCGACGCGACGAGCAGCACGACGAGCGCGGCCCCGAAGCTCGCGCCCCCGAGCGCGAGGTCGAAGAACAGCGCGACGACGGCGAACAGCAGCACCGCGCGGACGAGCCCGTAGAGCACCGAGAAGACCCCGGTGCCGCCGAGGTGCATGGCCCGCGAGAGCGGCGCCATGAACGTGTACTCGATCGTCCCCTCCCAGCGCTCCCAGGCGACCGTCTCCGTGATGAACTCGAAGATGATCCCCAGGTAGGCCCAGACGACGGCGCCGATCAGCAGGGTCGTGGTCGCGCGGTCGACGTCGATCTCGCCTCCCGTCGCCTCGATCCCCTTTGCGATGAAGACGATCGTGAGCGTGTTCGCGACCGTCCACAGGAAGAAGGCGAGGTCCCACCAGATGTAGCGCCGCGTGAGGTACACGTTGCGCTCGACGACGCCGCCGAGGCCGATCAGCTCGTGCTTCAGGGTCAGGGCCACGGCTTTCACGCCGTCACCTCCTCCTGCGGGCGCTCGTCCTCGAACTCCCGGCCGGTCGCGGTGAAGAACGCCTCCTCCAGCGTCTCCGCGGCGTACCGCCGCCTGAGAGCGGCTGGGGGCTCGAGGCAGAGGAGCCGGCCGCGATCGAGGATGCCGACGCGGTCGGCGAGCGCCTCGGCCTCGACGAGGTCGTGCGTGCAGAGCAGGATCGTGGCGTCGTGCGCCGCGCGCACCTCGCGCACGAAGGACTGCACCTCGAGCTTCGAGCGCGGGTCGAGGCCGGTCGTCGGCTCGTCGAGCAACAGCAGCACGGGCGAGGTGAGCAGGGCGCGCGCCAGCGCGACCTTCTGCTGCATCCCCCGGGAGAGGTTCTCCATCGGCTCGCCGCGCCGCTCGGGAGGGAAGCCGACGCGCCCCAGGATCTCGGGGATCCGCCCCCGCGTCTGACCGGCGGTCATCCCGTAGAAGCGCGCGGCGTAGTGCAGGTTCTCCGCCGCCGACAGCTTCTTGAAGAACGAGGCCTCGACGGACACGCGGTTGACGAGTCGCCGCACCGCCTTCGCGTCGGCGACGACGTCGTGCCCGAACACGCGGGCGCTGCCGCCGTCGGCGAGCAGCAGCGTCGAGAGCACGCGGACGAGTGTGGACTTGCCCGAGCCGTTCTGCCCGAGCACGGCGACGCACTCCCCGCGCTCGACGGTGAAACGGATCCCGTCCAGGGCAGCGCCGCCCGCCCCGGCACGCTTCCGGCGGCGACGGAAGTCCTTGCGGAGGTCGAGCACGTCGACCGCCGGCGGGCCTTCGTCTCGTCTCGCCCGGGTGGGCGATGTCTCGGTCTGGGTCATGCCGATGCTCCTCGAGGCTCGTTGGGTCCAGGACGCGGAAGAGACCCGTTCAGGCGGGTCCCGGCAGCGGGTGTCCTAGCTACGAGGGCGCATCGCGGTCGACACGGTAGCACCCTCGAGAGGCGGATTCCAGCCCGGCCGTCGAGGAGACGGTCCCCGTGGGGACCGGCTCCTCGACCGCGCCGGCAGCGCCCGGCTCAGCGGAGCTCGTAGGTGACGCTGACCGTCGCCGTCGTGTCCTGCGGGCCGGAGACGACGGGCACCGAGGACTCGGCAGCTCCTGCGACCCTGTCGAAGAGGGGCCCGGGGGTGGCGCCGCCCTCGACGATCGAGACGACGCGGCCGACGGAGCGGCCCGTGGCGGCGGCGAGCACGTCGGCCTTCCGCTTCGCGTCGGCGACCGCCTTCTCGAGCGCTTGGCGGTACAGCTGCTCCTGGTCGCTGCGAGAGAGCGACGGGCCCCAGATCGTGTTCGCGCCGGCCGTCACAGCGGCGTCGATCAACGCGCCCACGTCGTCGAGGCTCGTCTCCGCGGTGACGACGTTCGTCGCCACGAACCCGTCCGGGCGACCCTGGTCGTCCATGCGAGGGGAGAGCGAGACGACCTGCGTCGTGACGTCCTTGCCTCCGGCGGCGCGCAGAGCGTCGATCACCTTGCGCATGGCGGTCGAGTTGGCGTCGAGCGCGGCTCGGGCGGTGGCCGCGCGCGTCTCGACGCCCGCCGAGACCTGGGCGGTGTCGGGGACGGCGCTCACCGACCCGGTGCCGGAGACGCTCACGGTGTCCGTGGTGGCCACGGCCGGCTCCTCGGCGCTCGCGCCCTGGGGCCCGAGCACGCCCGCGAATGCCGCGGCGGCGAGCAGGAGCAGTGCGGCGATGACGATGCGCTTCATGGTGGATCCTCCGCTGAGTGGGTTTCACCCCATCTACGCCGCCGGCGCGGCCCGTGTCACACGACTGCGAGCGTGCGTGCCAGCGTGACATCCACCGCGCTCGGTGAGCGCGTCCCCGAGCGGGTCAGAGGTTGTCGCCGAAGCGTCGCCGCAGCTCGGCGATCGCGTCGGCGACGCCACCGGGGCCGACGCCGTCGCGTGCGGCGACGCTCTCGGCAGCGGTCCCGTCCGGCGCGAACGAGCCGTCGCGCACGGACGCGGCGACCTGCTCGTGCGCCTCCCGAAACGGGGTGCCCTCCCGGACGAGCGCTTCGGCGGCGTCCGTGGCGAGCAGCTGCGGGTCGGAGGCGGCGGCCGCGAGCCGCTCCCGGTCGACCTCGACGCCGCTGCAGAGCACGGTGAGCGCCTGGAGGGCGAGCCGGATGTCCCGCCGGGTGGCGAACACCGGCGTCTTGTCCTCCTGCAGGTCGCGATCGTACGCCAGCGGGAGCCCCTTCACGGTGGCGAGCAGGCCCGTGAGCCGGCCGATCGCGGTGCCGGCCTTGCCGCGGATCAGCTCCGCGACGTCCGGGTTGAGCTTCTGCGGCATCATCGACGACCCCGTGGCCGCCGTCTCCGGGAGTCGCGCGAAGCCGAACTCGCTGCTCGACCAGAGCACGAGCTCCTCGCCGATCCGCGACAGGTGCACGAAGAGCACGGCCGCCGCGTAGAGGTAGTCGAGCGCGAAGTCGCGGTCGGCGACGGCGTCGATCGAGTTCGGCATCTGCCCGGCGGGCGGCGGCAGGCCGAGGGTCGAGCCGGCGAGCGCCCCCGCGCCGAGCGGGCTCTCGGCGGCGGCCTCGGCAGCGTGGGCGAAGCGGCCACGGTCACGGTCGAGCATCTCCACCCAGGCGAGCAGGTGATGGCCGAGCGTCACCGGCTGGCCGCGCTGCAGGTGCGTGTAGCCGGGCATCAGGGTGTCGGCCTCGCTCTCGGCGAAGGAGAGGGCGACGAGCGCCAGCGCGTCGATCTCCTCCCGTGCCTCGGCGCAGGCGTCGAGCACGTAGAGGCGGAGAGCAGCGGCGACCTGGTCGTTGCGGGAGCGTCCCGCGTGGATCTTGCGGCCGACGTCGCCGAGCGCCCGCTCGATCGCCGTGTGCACGTCCTCGTCGGCGTCGGTGTAGGTGGCGGGGTCCTGCGCGATCTCGGCGAGGCGCGCCTCGACCTCCGCGAGCTCCGCCTCGGTCAGGAGCCCGGCTGCACGGAGCCGCTGCGCGTGCTCGGCCGTGGCCTCGCAGTCGTACGGCAACAGCTCGGCGTCGTCCGAGCGGAGGAACTCCCACACCGCTGGGTCGAGGGAGCCCTCGACGCGTCCGGCCCACAGGCTCACGCCGGGATTGTAGGGGCAGTCCCGCCGCCGCGAGGCCAGGTGGCATCGGGCACGAGCGGCCGCGACCGCGGAGCGGGGCCTTCAGGCGCCCTCGCCGGACAGCTGCCCGTCGAGCTCGTCGCGCAGGACGGCGGGGGTGGTGCCGTCCCGCGGCACGAGGAAGATCGTGTTGTCGCCGGCGAGCGTGCCGGCGATGGCAGGGTGTCGCGCCTCGTCGATCACCTGGGCGAGCGCCGAGGCGTACCCGGACGGCGTGGTCACGACCACGAGCGGCCCCGCCGCCTCCACGCCGGTGGCGTACCGGCGCATGGCGGCCGCGATCGCGTGCATGCGGTCGGCGTCGGTGGCGCCCGGGACGGCGTAGACGAGCCGGCCGGACGGGGCGCGGACCTTCGTCAGCCCGAGCTCGGCGACGTCGCGCGAGACGGTGGTCTGGACGACGTCGTGGCCTTGCTCGCGGAGCGCCGCGGCGAGCTCGGCCTGGGTCGAGATCGCCCGTGCCTCGACGAACGCGAGGATCGCCTGCTGACGCTCGCGACGGCTCATAGTATGCGGAACGGTAGCAGGATATGCACTAGATCCCGAGCGCCCGGGCGAGCGCCCCGAGCGCCTCGTCCACCTCCTCGGCGGTGACGACGAGCGGCGGCGTGAGCCGCAGCACGTCGGGGCCTGCCGAGAGCACGAGCAGCCCCTCACCCCGGCAGGCGTCCACGAGCGGCGCCACCTCGCGG
This sequence comes from Thermoleophilia bacterium, assembly GCA_029858755.1. Taxonomy (GTDB): domain Bacteria; phylum Actinomycetota; class Thermoleophilia; order Gaiellales; family Gaiellaceae; genus Gaiella. Next base: position 2,429 of record JAOUEK010000029.1, on the reverse strand, counting down.
TCGAGCACCGCGCCGAGCAGCAGGCCGCGGCCACGCACTTCCCGCACCGCCGACAGCCCGCGCAACCCGTCCGCGAGCTGGGCGCTGCGCTGCCGCACGTTCGCCAGCACGGCATCGTCGATCGCCTCCACGACGGCGCACGCCGCCGCGGCCGCCACCGGGTTGCCGCCGAAGGTGGAGCCGTGGTCGCCGGGCACGAGCCCCCCGGCGACGCGGTCGGCGACGAGCAGAGCGCCGATCGGCAGCCCGTTGCCGAGGCCCTTGGCGAGCGTGACCAGGTCGGGCTCGAGCGAGAGCCCCTCGTGCGCGAAGAACGTCCCGGTACGCCCCATGCCCGCCTGGACCTCGTCCACGCAGAGGAGCGCGCCCACCTCCCGTGCGATCTCGGCCGCCGCTTCCGCGAAGGACGACTCGAGCGGGATCACGCCTCCCTCCCCGAGCACGGGCTCGACCATGATCAGCGCCACGTCGCCGCCGGGCGTGACCGCCCGCTCCAGCGCCTCGACGTCGTTCGGGGCCGCGAAGGAGACACCGGGGACGAGCGGGCCGAAGCCCTCCCACTTGCCCGGCTGACCGGTGGCCGAGAGCGCCCCGAGCGTGCGCCCGTGGAAGCCGCCTTCGAGCGCGACGATCCGCGCTCGCCCCGTCGCCTTGCGCGCATACTTGAGCGCCGCCTCGTTCGCCTCGGCACCGGAGTTGCAGAAGAACGCCTGCGCGCCGCCGAGCCGATCGGAGAGGAGCTCCGCCAGCCGGAGCATCGGCTCCGTCCAGTAGAGGTTGGACGCGTGCCAGAGGCGGTCGAGCTGCTCGCGGGCGGCGGCGGTCACGGTCGGGTGCCCGTGCCCGAGCCCGACGACGGCGATCCCGGCCACGAAGTCGAGGTACGCGCGACCGACGTCGTCCCACACGCGGCAGCCCTCGCCGCGGGTGATCGTGACGTCGGCGCGCGCGTAGGTCGGCAGCACCCGGTCCCTCCCCCCGAGAGCTCCTCGCACCTGATCGTCACGCGAGGCGTCGGGCGCGGGGCGGTGGGGCGTGGTCACGCGACCACCTCCGTGGCGCCGATCGAGACGCGGACGCCGGCACGGGCGGCCTCCACCGCGGCGGCGAGCTTGGGCACGATGCCTCCCTCGAGCTCGCCGGCGTCGAGCATCGCGTCCGCTTCGTCGGCCCGGAGCTCCGCGACGACGTGGCCGTCGAGCAACACGCCGGGGACGTCGGAGACGAAGACGATCCGCTCCGCGCCGAGCCCGACCGCGAGCGCGGTCGCCGCCTCGTCGGCGTTCACGTTCAGCGGGCCCGCGGCGAGCGGCGCGACCACCGGGATCTGTCCCGCCGCGAGGGCGGAGAGCACGGCCTCGGGAGCCGAGGGCACGGGATCCCCGACGAGGCCGAGCTCGACCACCTGCTCGGCGCGAAGCCCGATCTCGTGCCCCGAGAGGGAGACCGCGTCCGGGCCGAGCACGGCACAGATCGCCCTGTTCACGTCCAGCAGCGAGCCGTGGACGACGTCGAGCACCTCCGCCGTGGTCACGCGGCGGCCGCCGACGAACGTCGGCGCGATGCCGCGGCGCTCCATCTCCTCGGTGATCTGCGGGCCGGCGCCGTGGACGACGATCACCTCGTGGCCGTCGCCGCGGAGCGCACGGGCCTGCCGGGCGGCGTCGGCTGCGACCCGCCCGCCGAGCTTCAGCACGACTCTCACGTCGTGTACTCCGCGTTGATGCGGACGTAGTCGTAGGTGAGATCGGAGGCGAGGTACGCGGAGGTGCCGGGCCCGAGGCCGAGGTCGAGCTCGACGCGGCAGGCGGTGCCCTCGAGGCGCGGCACCCGGCCGGTCGGCGCGCCGCGCTCGAAGACCGTGACGCCGTCGAAGGAGACGCTCAGCCGGTCGGGGTCGAGCTCGGCGAAGCCGTCGTTCCACGGCGCGGAGCCCGCCGCGGCCAGCACCCGCCCCCAGTTCGGGTCGCGGCCGAACGCGGCCGTCTTCACGAGCGGGGACGTGGCCACCCGCCGGGCGATGGCATCGGCCTGCTCGTCGCTCGCGGCGCCCGCGACGGAGATCTCCAGGACGACGGTGGCGCCCTCCCCGTCGGCGACGATCATGCGTGCGAGCTCGCGGCACACCGTCGTCAGCGCCGCGGCGAAGGACTCGTCCGACGCCGCCGTGCGAGCCACGCCCGACTCGCCGTTGGCGAGCAGCACCACGGCGTCGTTGGTGGAGCAGTCGCCGTCGACCGAGATCCGGTTGAAGCTGACCTCAACCGCGGGTCGCAGGAAGCGGTCGGCCTCGCCGGCGGCGAGCGGGTAGTCGGTGGTGAGGACGGCGAGCATGGTCGCCAGCCTGGGGTGGATCATCCCCGCCCCCTTCGCCATGCCGCCGACCACGAACCCGTCGCCTTCGGCGACTGCGGTCTTGGGGCCGGAGT
>JAOUEK010000466.1 GCA_029858755.1 Thermoleophilia bacterium | reverse complement strand
ACGTCGCCGGAGAAGACGAGTGGCGGCCCGTTCACAGGGATCGCGGCTCTGACTCGATCCGTCGCCTCATCCCAATCCGGGCACGTGGGAGTCGGAGGGAGCTAGTCGGACTCGCCCGGAGCGACCACGTGGATACGACCGATCCCGATCCGTGCGCGCCGTGCGTCCGGCTTGCCGGCGGCAAGGCGACGAGCGCTGCTCACGACCCGCGATCACTGCCCGGCCGCAGTTCCTTCTCCCAGGTCGCGAAACGTGGGTGCGCGGTCATGCCGACGCGCTCGTACAGGCGCGTGGCGCCGGTTAGCGAGTCCGAGTCGACGTGGAGGTCGCAGCCTCGCTTGCCACGGTCGAGCAGCGTACCGAAGACGTGCCGCAGCAGCGCCTCGGCGATTCCCCTACCGCGGTAAGGACGACGCATGCCGAGCACCGCGACGTAGCCGCGCGAAGGGTCCTCCTCAGCCTCAGGCCACGCGAACAGGTATCCGGCGACGACGGGCCCGTCCCGCGCGAGAAGGGATAGCTCCCTGTCGAACCGCGGCGTGTCGATCAGCCAATGCCGGAACTCTTCGAGCGTCTCCTCCATCTCGCCCCAGTGGTCGGCGAAGGCCTCGCGGTGCGCCTCGAAGACGGCGACCACGTCGTGCTCGGGGTCGAAGTGCTCGATGCGGATGCCGGCCGGCACGCCCGCGACGGGTGGGGCTCCCGTGAAGTCGACCCGCATCAGCTGGAAACGCCGGATCTCCCGGTACCCGGCCCCCGCCAACAGCGCCCCGACGCGTGGCTCGCCGGCCAGCGAACCGGCATGGATCACCACACGCGCACCCACAGGGGCGAGCTCGAGGAAGCGATGCGCCCGCCGCTCGCACTCGGAGACGACCGCGGCGCCGATGCCGCGTCCGTGCCAGCCGGGGCCGACGACCCCGAGCGCGAAGACCTCGACGTGCGGAGGGCCGCAGACGAGCGAGAGCCAGCCGCAGACCTCGCCGCCCGGCGCCTCGACGACCGCGACATCGCGCGCGCGGTCGACGATCGGGTTGCTCCAGTGGCGAAGCGCCTGCTCCGCCGACCAGATCGGCGCCCCGAGGTGAGCTCGCGACTCCTCGTTGACGAGCTCGGCGGCGCGCTCGGCGTCCTCGTCACGGGCCGGACGCAGACGGAAGCCCGCCGGGAGGCTCACGACGCCCCCAGCGACGCCGCGGCGGCCACACCACGCGAACCACCCGCGTGGCCGCGTGCGGAGACTGCCCGGGTCGTGCCGGTGGCAGGCATCGTGACGGGGAGTCTTCCAGTTCTCTCGGGCGCGTACGGGGCGCTCCAGGGCGCGGCCGCAGCGTCGCTCGACCCGGCGAAGGGGGACGGCCGGCCTCCCCCGTGTGGTGTGTCGAGATCCCCCGGAAGCGTCATGCCCGCCCCAGCGACGGGGTTCTAGGCTCGTGACTCCGCTTCCGTCAGGGGGGATTCACGTGCACCGGAGATCCGCAGCTCGGCTCGCCGTCGTCTGCCTCGCCGTCACCGCCGCAGCCGCCGTGCTCGTCGGCTCGGCAGGCGCGACGGGCGCAGACCCGAACGTCGTGACCACGCTCCGCCAGCCCGACGGCTCCGTGCTGCGGGTCAAGATCTGGGGCGACGAGTACTACCACGGCTACGAGACGCTCGACGGCTACACGGTCGTCCGCGACGAGAAGGACAAGACGTGGAAGTACGCCGAGCGCGGCGCGAAGGGACGACTGAAGCCGTCCAAGGAGACCGCCAACCGCGGGAAGAGGCCGCAGCAGAAGAAGCTGCGCCCGACGCGCGAAGCGATCAACTCCGCGCGCGCGGCCGAAGGGGCACCGGCACTCGGCGCGCCGACGCTCGCAGCAGCACCCGCGTGGGCCGGTGCCGACACCGACCTGCTGTTCATCATGGTCGACTTCACCGACCAGGCGTGCACGTTCACGCCGGCGCAGATGGAGACCAACATGTTCGGCGGCGGCGCCTCCGGCCCCGGCGACCTCGACGACTACTTCGACGAGATCTCCTACGGGAGCCTCCAGCTCGCGGGCAACGTGGTCGGTGACGGCGGCGGCACGACCGCGTGCGTCCATCTCGCGAACAACCGGGACTTCTACAACAACGACGGGTCGAACCCGGACGGCGACGACGACCTCGTTCGCGAGGCGATCGCGAACGTCGACCCGGGCGTCGACTTCAGCCAGTACGACAACGACGGCGACGGCACGATCGACGCGCTCGGGATCATCTACGCGGGCGGCGGCGCGCACGACGGCTGCGCGACCGGGTCGAACACCGACAATCTCTGGCCGCACTCGGGCGGGCTCGCGAACCCCGGCCCAACCGTCTCCGCGGACGGGAAGACGGTGAACCCGTTCATCATCAACTCCGAGGTCACCTACGCGCTCAGCAACCCGTCGAACTGCAACCAGATCCAGACGATCGGGCTGTTCGCCCACGAGCTCGGTCAC
>JAOUEK010000465.1 GCA_029858755.1 Thermoleophilia bacterium | reverse complement strand
GTTGCGGGCGCAGGAAGTCCTGACAGTGATCTCGCGCATGGTTCAGGGTGCGCGTCTTGGCGGCACGCCCTCGGCTCCGGCCTTCGCGTCTCCGACCCGATCGTCTAGGGTGCATGAAATGGCAGGGCGCTCGGAAGAGAAACCCGTGTGGACCTTCATCACCAACCACGCGCAGGTGCTGCTGTACGTCGCAGCGCATCCGGAGGCGCGTGTGCGGGACGTCGCCGAGGCCGTCGGGATCACCGAGCGGCGAACGTACGGCATCCTGCGCGACCTCGACGACGGCGGCTTCATCGAGCGCCGGCGCGTCGGGCGCGAGGTCCACTTCAAGATCCGTCGCTCCAAGCGGATGCGCGCCCCACTCGTGCGCAACGTCCCCATCCAGGAGCTGCTGAACCTGCTCGAGGACACCGCCCCGCGATCCCGCGGGAGGTGAGCCGCAGGGCCCGGCCGAGGCCGGGCCCCTTCAGCGACGGGGCTACTTCTGCTTCTTGCCCTGCTGCGCCGCGGCGGACGTGTCCGGCTTTGCCGGCTTTCCCGGCTTGGGCGCGCCCTTTCCGGGCTTGGCCAGCTGGCCGCGGATCGCGCCGGCCGGGTACGGCGCCGTGTGCACGTTCACGTAGTAGCCGGCGGGCGCCTGCACGAGCGCCTTGACCAGCTCCTTCGCCAACGGCGAGGAGCCGTCGGGCCCGGTGCCGCACGCGAACCACCTGCCGTTCACGAACCCGCCGTTCGTGCCCGGGTAGTTGAAGTTCACGACGACCCCGCCGGACACGCCGGCGGCGCCGACGTGAACGTGGACACCGTTCGAGCTCACCGGATCCAGGTTCGCGACCGTGAACCAGCCGCAGACCGAGCGCTTGCCGACGTTGACGCGCAGCTGCGCGGTGCCGGTGCCGTCCACGTCGCCCGCAAGACCTACCTCGTTCGCCCCGCGCAGCTCGGCGCCGCGCGGCGTCCCGCCCTGCGTGGCGGCGAGCGCTGCACCCGCCAGCACGAGGCAGCCGAAGACGCCCAGCAGGAGCTTCGACCTTCCTCTCATCGATTCCCCCTCCCTTCCCCACTCAGGGTACTGCACTCGCGCGCCCACGTCGCTCGGAGCAACCCCTCGGACGAGGGAGGGGCTTCCCCCGTTCGGGGAGCCGAAACCTGGGGGGACCGACCGTACCGTGCGACTACCGGCTGTCGGGAGCTGCGGCCCGTCCCCCGACAGCGACACCGTCCGTGACCACAACCCAGGATCGCCCCCCAACCCGGTACGAGCTTCGCTGGCCCCTCGCCGCGGCGATCCTCGTCGCCGGCGCGGCCGCCGCCGCCGGAGAGCTCACGCGCCGCGGCCACGGCGAGGCGGCGCTCGCGGTCGGCGGGCTCCTCGGCCTGGCGGGCGCGCTCGGGGTAGGCCTGCTCGTACACCAGCTCGGCCGGGCGCGCTTCCTCGCCCTCACCGACCCGCTCACCGGCCTCCCCAACCGCATCCTCCTCGACGATCGAGTGGAGCAGGCGCTGAAGCGGTCGCGACGGTCCGCGGAGGCCTTCGGCCTGTTCGTGGTCGACCTCGACGGCTTCAAGGAGGTCAACGACATCCGCGGGCACGAGGCGGGCAACCAGGTGCTCCGGGCGATCGCCCGCAGGCTCGAGTCGGTCGTGCGGGCGAGCGACACCGTCGCCCGAGTCGGGGGCGACGAGTTCGTCGTCCTCTCACTTGGGACGCGCACCGAGGACGAGGCGGCGATCCTCGTCGGACGGCTCCGTCATGCGCTCCGACGCCCGTATCGGGTCGACGGCAACGTCGTCGAGGTCGACGCCTCGATCGGCTGGGCGATCTTCCCCGACGACGGTGCGACGCCGCAGGAGCTGCTCGGCCGCGCCGACGGCCAGATGTACGCCACCAAGCGCGACACGGGCGACGAGGCGCTCCATCGTCGGGCCCTACTGGACGCCGGGATCGTGCGGAGTACGAGTCGGCGCTCGAGCGTGCGGAGCTCGTCGTCCACTACCAGCCGATGCTCGAGCTGGGCTCCGGGGCGGTGCGCTCGATCGAGGCGCTCGTGCGACGTGTGCACCCGAAGATCGGCCTCGTCTCGCCGGCCGACTTCATCCCCCACGTGGAGCGGACGCCGCTGATCAGGACGCTCACGCTGCACGTGCTCCGCGACGCCCTCGCCAACGCGAAGCGCTGGGAGCAGCTCGGCCATCCCGTCGGCGTCTCCGTGAACGTTCCCTACCGCATCCTCGACGATCCGCAGCTCGTCGACGGCCTCGGCGGCCTTCTCCGCACCATCGGCGTCGCCGGTGAGCAGCTGACGCTCGAGATCGTCCCGGCCGGGCCTGGCGCCGGTGCCGTCCTCGACCTCGCCGTCGTCGAGAAGCTGACCGCGCTCGGTGTCCGGCTGTCCCTCGACGACTTCGGGCGGGCGTCGTCATTGATGTCGCTTCGGACGCTCCCGCTCTCGGAGGTCAAGATCG
>JAOUEK010000464.1 GCA_029858755.1 Thermoleophilia bacterium | reverse complement strand
TCGTCGGCGGTGTCGACGTCGTCCGCGGGGGAGCGCTCGTACGGGCCGACGAGACGGAGATCGCGCGTGCACATCGGGTGCAGGCGCGAAGATTCGCGGGATGAGCTGCTCGCTCTCCACCCACGTGCTCGACCTCGCCGCCGGCGTGCCCGCGGCGGGCGTCGTCGTGGAGCTGCTCCGTGAGGGTGCGGTGGTCGCCGACGCCCGCACGGGCGCCGACGGCCGGGCCCGCCTGGCCGAGGACCTCGACGCCGGCGTCTACACCGTCCGCTTCCACCCCCCTTCGTCGTTCTTCCGCCGGGTCGAGCTCGAGGTCACCCTCACCGACGGCCACACTCACCTCCCGCTGCTCGTCTCGCCCTACGGATGCGCGAGCTACCGCGGCAGCTGACCGCCGGCGAGCTCGCCGAGCTGTTCGAGGGACGGACGCGCTTCGTGGAGCGCCTCGCCGCGGAGCCCGACCCCCTGACGCGGGCGCGCACGCTGGTGCACGAGCTGCCGGAGGACGAGCAGCGGGAGATCCTGGACGCGCATCCGGCGATCGGCCGGCGCGGGGGGCTCTCCGCACGTTCGAGCGCCGAGCAGGGAGCCGACGCCGACCCCGAGGTGCTCGCGGAGCTCGAGCGGCTGAACGCCGAGTACGAGGCGCGCCACGGGTTCCGCTTCGTCGTCTTCGTCAACCGCCGGCCCAAGAGCGAGATCCTCGCCGTGCTGCGCGAGCGCATCGACCGGCCGACGCAGGCAGAGCTCGAGACCGCGCTCGGCGAGCTGGTCGCGATCGCCGAGGACCGCTGGCGGCGCGGGTGAGCGCGGCGCTGCCGCTGGCGCTCGACCCGTACCTGCGCGACTGGCTCGACCTGCTGCTGCGCGTGCTGCACGTGATCGCGGCGATCGCGTGGATCGGGACGTCGTTCTACTTCGTGCTGCTCGACCAGTCGCTGCGCCCCGTGGAGAAGGCCGAGGACGCGGCTGACGGCGTCGCCGGCGAGCTCTGGGAGGTGCACGGTGGCGGCTTCTACAGGGTGCAGAAGTACCGCGTGGCGCCGCCGCGGCTCCCCGACCACCTCGCCTGGTTCAAGTGGGAGGCCTATGCGACGTGGCTCTCCGGGTTCGGGCTGCTGATCGTCCTCTACTACCTCGAGGCGAGCGCGACGCTGATCGACCCGCGCGTGGCGGATCTGGAGCCGTGGCAGGCTGCGGCGTCGAGCATCGCGCTGCTGGCCGCCGCCTGGGTCGCCTACGACGTCCTCTGCCGGTTGCTCGCGCGCAGCGACTGGGCGCTCGGCGTGGCGGTCCTCGCGCTCACGGCGGTGGCCGCGTGGGCGTCGAGCGAGCTGTTCGCGCCCCGGGCGGCCTGGCTCCAGGTCGGCGCGATGCTGGGGACGATCATGGCCGCGAACGTCTTCTTCGTGATCATCCCCGCCCACCGGGAGCTGATCCGCGCCAAGGAGGCCGGGCGCGAGCCGGACCCGGCGGCTGGGATCCGTGGCAAGCAGCGCTCCGTGCACAACAACTACCTGACGCTGCCGGTGCTGCTGACGATGCTCGCCGGGCATTTCGCGTTCCTCGTCACGCGCGACCGCGCCTGGCTGATCCTCGTCGCGCTGATGGTGCTGGCGGCGTCGGTGCGCCTCTTCTACAACCTCCGCCACGGGGGGCGGACGATCTGGGCCATCCCGGTGGCCGCGGCGGTCGCCGTCGTCGCGCTGGCGGTCGCGCTCGACGAGGACGAGCCCAGCTCGGGCGCGCCCGATCCGGCGCTGGCCGCCCGGGGTGCCACGGTCTTCGCGTCCGCTGGCTGCGGCGGCTGCCACACGCTCGCCGCCGCCGATGCGAGCGGGAACGTCGGCCCGAGCCTGGACGCCCTCCGGCCGTCCGCCTCGCGGGTTCAGGGCGTGGTCACCGCCGGCAAGGGTGCGATGCCGTCGTTCGGCGCGGAGCTCACCGGGGACGAGATCGCTGCGGTCGCGGCCTACGTCTCCTCGGTCGCAGATCGCTAGGATCGGCCTCGTGCTCGAGATCACCGCCGGCGGCTTCACGTTCACCGCCCGCCTCGAGGAGGAGGCGGCGCCGCAGACCGTCGCCGCGTTCCGCCGGCTGCTGCCGCTCGAGTCGAAGATCATCCACGTCCGCTGGTCCGGGGAGGCGGGCTGGATCCCCTTCGGCGACCTCGACCTCGGCCTCGGGCCCGAGAACGCGACCTCCTACCCGAACCCGGGCGAGATCGTCCTCTACCCCGGCGGCGTCTCGGAGACGGAGATCCTCCTCGCGTACGGCTACGTCAACTTCGCCTCGAAGGCTGGCCAGCTCGCGGGGAACCACTTCGCGACGATCGTCGAGGGCATGGAGAGCCTGCGGCCGCTGGGCGTGAAGTTCCTGTGGGAGGGCGCCCAGGAGATCGCCTTCCGCGAGCGCTCGTAGCGCGCTCGCGGCGGTGCGGCTCAGGTTGCGTCGGCGAGCGCGGCCAGCGCGTCGGTGAGCA
>JAOUEK010000463.1 GCA_029858755.1 Thermoleophilia bacterium | reverse complement strand
TGTCCGTCTGGCTCGGCAAGGACATCTCCGGGAATGCGGTGTGGACCGATCTCGCACGTATGCCCCACCTGCTGATCGCGGGCACCACGGGCTCCGGTAAGTCGGGATGCATCAACACCATCCTCACGTCGGTGCTGCTCCGCGCCACGCCGGACGACGTCCGCCTGATCCTCGTCGACCCGAAGCGCATCGAGCTCAACCACTACGAGTCGATCCCGCATCTGCTCACGCCGGTCGTCTCCAGCCCCAAGGAGGCGTCGGCGGTGCTCCAGAACGTGCTCGCCGAGATGGAGCGACGCTACGAGCGCCTCTCCCTCGTCCGGGCGCGCAACCTGCCCGAGGCGAACAGGGCCTTCCGGGCGCGCGGCGAGGATCCGCTCCCGTACCTGCTCGTGGTGATCGACGAGCTCGCCGACCTGATGATGGTCTCGCCGCAGGCGGTCGAAGACGCGGTGATCAGGCTGGCGCAGAAGTCGCGGGCCGTCGGCATCCACCTCGTCTTGGCGACCCAGCGGCCGTCGGTCGACGTGATCACCGGGATGATCAAGGCGAACGTGCCCTCGCGGATCGCCTTCGCCGTCTCCAGCCAGACCGACTCGCGGGTGATCCTGGACACGCACGGGGCCGAGAGCCTGCTCGGCCAGGGTGACATGCTCTTCAAGCCCCTCGGGACGTCGCGACTGCAGCGCGTCCAGGGGGCGTACGTGACCGAGGAGGAGATCGCCCTCGTCGTCGAGCAGTGCCGGGCGCAGCGTGCGCAGGAGCTCGACGAGAGCCTCCTCGAGGCCCCCGAGGGGCCGACCGAGAGTGGGGGAGACGATGACGTCGACTTCGACCCCGACGAGGATCCGCTGCTCGACCGCGCGATCGAGATCGTCGTGCAGACGCAGACCGCCTCGGTGTCGCTGATCCAGCGCCGCCTCCGCGTCGGCTACACGCGTGCGGGCCGGCTGATCGACATGCTCGAGCGGCGCGGGATCATCTCCGGGTACGAGGGCTCCAAGCCCCGGCGCGTGCTCGTGGAGGAGCCCGATCTCCAGCGCGTGCTCGCGCCCTGATCAGTAGTCTCCCGCAGCCCGGTCAGGCCCGTCCAGGTTGACGACGGCCAACTCCGGATCGAGAATCGCGTCGAATCACTTGGCGGACCGCACTATGTCCCAAGGAGGAATCGTGAGAACACGCAGACTGGCGATCGGTGGCGCCTTCGCGCTCGCGCTCGTCGCGGCGCTCGTCGCCGCATCGGTCGGCTCGGCAAGGTCGTCGGCGACGTTCAGGGTCGCCGTCGTCACCGACATCGGGTCGATCCAGGACAAGGGCTTCAACGAGCTCGCGAACAAGGGCCGGCTCGTCGTCGAGAAGAAGTGGGACAACTCACCGATCCCGGTCGACACACGGCTCTTCGTGACGAAGACCGCGGCCGACCGGCTGCCGAACCTGCAGGCGGCGGCGCAGCAGGGGTACAACCTGATCTTCGGCGTCGGCTTCCTCATGTTCGAGCCGCTGAACGTGATCGCGCCGGCATTTCCGACGCGGAACTTCGCCGGCGTCGACGTGACGAAGTTCCTGCTCGAGGCGAACCCGGAGAACTTCACGGGGATCCAGTTCGCCGAGCACGAGGCCGGCTACCTCGTCGGCTTCCTCGCCGGGCTCCAGGTCAAGCGCCAGGGCGGCAAGCAGATCATCAGCGCTGTCGGCGCCAACAACGTGCCGCCGATCCTGAAGTTCGCGAGCGGGTACGTCCAGGGTGCGAAGAAGGCCAACCCGCAAATCAAGGTGCTGTGGAACCTGGCCAACGACCCGACGTTCTCCGACCAGGCGAAGTGCAAGGAGCAAGCGCTTCGGCAGATCGCCAAGGGCTCGCAGGTCGTCTTCCAGATCGCCGGACAGTGCGGCCTCGGTGCGCTCTCGGCCGCGAAGGAGAAGAAGGTCTGGGGCATCGGCGTCGACGCCGACCAGTCCTTCCTCGGGGCGCACATGCTCACGAGCGCGCTGAAGAAGGTCGACCGGGCTGTCATCGTGCTCACGGGCCTCGCGCGGGCGGGCCGGCTGCCCCAGCAGACCGACGTGCTGTTCACGGTGAAGAACGGCGGCGTCGGCCTCGGGAAGATCAGCCCGAGGGTGAACAAGGCCGACATCGCGAAGGCGAAGGGCGCGCAGCGCTCGATCGCGTTCGGCAAGACCAAGGTCAAGGACCTGATCAAGCTCAAGCCCGTCAACTGAGCGGGTGATCGGCCACGAAGGGGCGGGCCCTCGGCCCGCCCCTTCGTCTGCTCGCTTGCACCGACGACAGCGGCCCGGAGTAGAATCGCGCCGCATGTCCACGGCCCCCGTCGTCCTCGAGCTGCGCGGGATCACGAAGGTGTTCCCCGGCGTCGTCGCCAACGACGCCGTCGACTTCGACCTCCGCGACGGCGAGGTGCATGCCCTGCTCGGCGAGAACGGTGCGGGCAAGTCGACGCTGATGAACGTCCTCTACGGCCTGTACCAC
>JAOUEK010000462.1 GCA_029858755.1 Thermoleophilia bacterium | reverse complement strand
GCGCCGAGAGCGAACCAGTCCCCGAACACCCACTCCAGGTACCCGACCTCGGTTGTGCCGTAGCGGCGTTGCCACCACACGGCGGCCAGCCCGAAGGGGACCTGGACGAGCCAGACGATGCCCAGCCCCAGCATCCCGAGCAGCATCCCGGTGCCGATGCGTCCCGCCGCGGACTCCCGGGCGAAGGCGGCGCCACGCCGGGCGTAGACCCAGAGCACCACGAGCAACGCCACCTCGCGCAGCGCCCAGAGGACGAGCAGGAACCGCTCGTACCGCTTCGACTCGTCGACGAGGTCGGTGCCGAAGACCGCATCGACGTTCACGGAGGGAAGGCGGAGCCCGTCGGGGACCGCGCTCTCCACCAGGAGCAGGGCGCAGGCGAGCCAGGCCGCGATCCCGACCGCCCACGCCGCCCCGCGCAGCGTCTTCAGGCGGCTGCCTCGTCGGCCGCCGGGGTCGGGACGGTGGGCGCCGCGTACGGGTAGCGGTCGGTGACCAGCGTGAGGTAGGCGCTCGTCTGCGCCGAGTAGCGGATGGCCACGGCGCCGATGTTGCGCAGGCCCTCCGGCATCCGCCCGGTGACGAGCGCCGCGAACCAGCCGAGGAACGCGACGACGAGCATCACGCTGCCGTATGCGCCCGACACGAGCATGGCGGGCACCGCCAGGACGCCCCGAACCAGGATCCCGAGCCTGCGCTGGCGGGTCGCGGGCTCGACCACGATGGAGACGGGGTACGCCGCCCCGCTGAACCCGGGGAACGGGCCGCCGACCAGGTACAGGAAGGCGGTGACGTGCGCGGCGTAGCGCACCCAGGCGGAGAAGAGCCGCTGCAGCGGGCGCGGCAGCCGGCCGATCACGAGCGCGATCACCCAGGCGAAGGGGAGGAGGACGAGGACGAGCAGCGACCAGAGGAGGAGCCAGAAGATGTGCGGGAGCGCGAGCAGCAGGCGGAAGAAGACGGTGAGGCGCGAGCGCGCGAGCGGGTCGGCGAGCTCGAGCCTGACGGCGTGCGTGGGTAGCTCGCCCGCCGGCCCGACGACGGCCGGGTCGGCCGTCGGGTAGCGGTCGGTGAGCAGGAGCAGGTAGGCGCCGGTCTGGCCCAGGTAGCCGATCGAGTACGCGAGGAGGTCACGGAAGCCCCGCGGCATGCGGCCGGTGACGAGCGCCGCGAACCACGCGAGCAGAGCGACGGTCACCGCAAGGCTGCCGTTGGAGCCGGCGCTGCCGCCGGTGACCAGCGCGCCCGCGAGCAGCGTGGCCGGGATCGCCAGGAGCAGCCGGAACGCCACGCTCCAGCGACCCTGCTGCGCGGGCGGGTCGATCTCGACGTCGACGTCGTAGCCCGGTCGCCCGCGGAACCCGGGGAAGCGGTTCGCCGCGAGGGTGAGGTACGCGGTCACGTGGACCGTGTAGCGGACGTAGGCGGCCAGGAAGTCGTGGAACACGCGCGGCAGGCGCCCGTCGAACAGCGCGACCAGCCACGCGGGGAAGGCGACCGTCCAGGCGGCGAGCGACCACAGGACGAGCCACACGATGTGGGGCAGCGCGAGCAGCAGCCGGAAGAACACGGTCAGCCGAGACCGGCGGAGGTCGTCCGCGACGACGAGCCGCGTAGGCCGGCGCGCCGTCGGCGCCGGCTGCGGGCTGAGCGGTGCTGCGTCCACGCTCGCATATTGCCGCGGCCGGGGAGGGCGGGGGTGGGGGGAGCGGTGTCCGACTGGAGTCGGACACCGTGTCCATCGCGCGTTGGGGGTCTGACTTCGGTCAGACGGCGCTCTCTCGCAGCGGTGTGCGACCGAAGTCGGGCGGCGGTGTCCGTCGCGCATGGGGTCTGACTTCAGTCAGACCCCACTTCCCCGCTGTCCACCGCGCTGCCGCGCTCTCGGCACGGGAGGCGCGGCGCCTACACTCCCCGCGTGCCCGACCTCGCGGTCACGCCCGACGACGTCGCCCGTGCGGCGGAGATCGTCCGCGGCCGGCTTCACCGCACACCGATCTTCAGCGCCCGCTCGCTGCGCGAGGGGCTGTCGCTGAAGGCGGAGCTGTTCCAGCGGACGGGGTCGTTCAAGCCGCGCGGCGTGCTCACCAGCCTCGCCGCCCTCGGGCCGGAGGAGCGCTCACGGGGCGTGATCTCCGTGTCGGCGGGCAACCACGCGCAGGCCCTGGCGTGGGGCGCCGGCGAGGAGGGGATCGACGCCCTGCTCGTGATGTGGCGCGGCGCGAGCGCCGCCAAGGTCGCGGCCACCCGCGCCTACGGCGCCGAGGTCGACCTGCACGCTGCGGATCCCGCCGAGGCTTTTGGGCGGCTGCACGACCTGGTGGAGGCGACCGGCCGTGTGTTCGTCCACCCGTTCGACGCGCCGGCGACGATTGCCGGCCAGGGCACGGTCGGGCTCGAGGTGCTCCAGGACGTACCGGGTGTCGACACCGTGGTCGTGCCCTGCGGGGGCGGGGGGCTGGTCTCCGGCGTCGCGGTCGCCTGCGTGCCCGCGGGCGTC
>JAOUEK010000460.1 GCA_029858755.1 Thermoleophilia bacterium | reverse complement strand
GCGCTGCAGGACCTGCGTGACCGCTACCGCTCAGAGGGCACGAGCGACTACTTCCACACGGTCACCGTGCACGAGGGCGAGGACGGCTACGACACGGTCGAGTGGCTGGCGGCGCGCCCGTGGTCGAACGGTCGCGTGGGCATGGTGGGCAGCTCCTACGCTGCGATCACCCAGGTGCGCGCCGCGCTCGCCTCCCCGCCGCACCTGACGGCGATCTGGCCGGACGTCGTCCCCACCAACAACTACCTCAACCAGTCCCGCGAGGGCGGGGCGATGCAGCTGCACATGTTCTGGGCGCTCTTCATCCACGCCCAGGACGCGCAGGAGATCCGGGACGACCCCGCCAAGCAGGCGGAGGTCTGGGACGACCTGCGCCGCCTCCGCGAGCTCCTCCCCGGGCCGTGGCGCAAGGGCGAGCTCTCGCTCCGCCACACGCCGACGCTCGAGCAGGCGCTGCTCGACTACGCGACGCGGGGGGCCTACGACGAGTGGTGGGCACAGGAGTCGAACGACTACACGCGCCACTGGGGTCGTCACGCCGACATCCCGGCGACCTTCTCGACGGGATGGTTCGACGCGTTCCCCCACGCGGACACCGCGTACTTCGCCGAGATGGCCGCCCGCAACGCGTCGCCGCAGCGCCTCGTCGTCGGGCCGTGGAGCCACGTGGGCATGCGCGGCGACGCCACGCACACCCTGGACGTCGACTTCGGGCCGCAGAGCGTGTGGGGCGTCGCGCGCTACTTCGAGGAGCAGCTCCGCTTCTTCGACCGCTGGCTGCGCGACGAGCCCACGGGCGTCGAGGACGAGCCGCGGGTGCGGATCTTCGTGATGGGCGGCGGCTCGGGCCGCCGCCTGCCCTCGGGACGGCTCGACCACGGTGGCCGCTGGCGCGACGAGCGCGAATGGCCGCTCGCGCGGGCCGTGCCGACGACGCTCCACCTCCACGGCGACGGTGGGCTGCGCGAGGAGCCCGCGGCCGCCGGCGCACCGCCGCTCGAGTACGACTTCGACCCGGAGCACCCGGTGCCGTCGATCGGCGGGCTCCTGTGCCAGATCGCCGAGCTCCCGTCCGGGGGCGGCTCCGACCAGGAGGCGATGTGGACGCGGTTCCTGAACCCCGTGCTTCGCCTGCGGAACATCCTCGCGCCGGGCCCCGCGCACCAGCGCGAGACCCCGGAGGCCTTCGGCTCCCGTGAGCCGTACCCCCTCCTCCGCGACCGCCCCGACGTGCTCGCGTTCGAGACCGGGCCGCTGCCCGAGCCGGTCGAGGTCACGGGGCCGATCACCGTGCACCTCTGGGTGGCCTCGGACGCGCCGGACACCGACTTCACCGCGAAGCTGGTCGACGTGTACCCGCCGAGCGAGGACTATCCGGACGGGTACCACATGGGCCTCTGCGACTCGATCATCCGCTGCCGCTACCGCGAGGGCTGGGAGCGGGAGGTGATGCTCGAGCCGGGTGTGGCCGTGCCGGTGACGATCTCGCTGCCGCCCACGAGCAACCTCTTCGCCGCCGGGCATCGCATCCGCGTCGACGTCTCCAGCTCGAACTTCCCCCGGCTCGACGTCAACCCCAACACCGGCGAGCCGGTGGGCGCGCACACCCACGCGGTCGTCGCCCACCAGACGGTGTTCGTCGACGCCGAGCGCGCCTCGCGCGTGGTGCTCCCCGTGATCCCGGCGTGAACGGCGCCACGCTCGACTGGGTGCTGGTGCCGGGCGGGCCGTTCGCCATGGGGAGCGACCCGGCAGAGGCGTGCCCGCCGGACGCGGACGAGGCGCCCGGCCACGCCGTCACCGTCGACCGCTTCGCGATCGCGCGAACGCCGGTGACGAATGCGCAGTACGCCGCCTTCGTCGCCGAGACGGGCGCGCCGGCGCCCTGCCACTGGCCAGGCGGCGCGGTCGCTCCCGGGGCGGCCGACCTGCCCGTCACGTACGTCACCTGGCACGACGCCCGCGCCTTCTGCTCCTGGTCGGGGACGGCGCTCCCCACCGAGCCGCGGTGGGAGCGTGCCGCCCGCGGCGACGACGACAGGGCGTGGCCGTGGGGTGACGAGCTCCCCAGCGCCCGGCGCTGCACCTTCGGCTCCTTCGAGGGGCCGCCGTCGGTCGGCGCCACCCCGGAGGGAGCGTCACCGTTCGGCGTGCTCGACCTCGCCGGCACGGTGTGGGAGTGGACGTCGACCGCGTACCGCCCCTACCCCTATTCCGCCCACGACGGTCGCGAGCACGCAGAGACCGGAGCGCCGCGCGTCGTGCGCGGCGGCTCGTTCATCCACGAGCCAGGAGAGATCCGCTGCTCGGCGCGCCATCCGCTGCACCCCGGGACGCGCGACCACTACGTCGGCTTCCGCGTCGTCACGGGCGCGCAGCCGCCGCCATCGCCCCTCCCGATCGACTGGGTCGACGTGCCCGCCGGAGACGTGCTCCTCGGCAACGACCCGCGGCCTCCCGGCGATCGGGCTCTGCCGATGGAGACGCCACGGCACGTCGTCGACGTC
>JAOUEK010000461.1 GCA_029858755.1 Thermoleophilia bacterium | reverse complement strand
CGCGAGCCCCCTCCTCGCCTCAACCGCCGGGCAAACCGCAGGCCGGCCTCCCGCCGGGTCAAGCACGGCTCCGGCCGACAAGCGATGCGACGCACGAGCCGTTCGGGCATACGGCGGTGCGTGGGACACCCCGCGGCATACCGACATCCTGCGACTCCTACCCGGATCGCGGATCGAGACGTGATCGCGGCCGTCGCGGCGCTCGTCGGAGGGGACTGCCTGGGGAGACCGTGGTCTTCCCCAGAAGCCTTCACGTCCACGTGGCCGCCGTGCGAGCGACGACCGACCGTGACGAGTCGAGCGTGGGATGCCCGCTACACTCCGTCTCCGCGGCGAGGTAGCTCAGCTGGTAGAGCACTCGGCTGAAAACCGGGGTGTCGCCGGTTCGAGTCCGGCCCTCGCCATGGGTGTGTGTGCGCCGGCGTCGTCGTCGGCGGCGTGGCGATGGCGACCCGTGAACCCGATCCGGTGGACGTGCTCTTCCTGGAGGACTTCACGCCGGGCCGCGTGTTCGAGCTGGGCAGCGTCTCGCTGACGGAGGCGGAGATCGTCGCCTTCGGGCTGCAGTTCGACCCGCAGCCGTTCCACGTCGACGCAGCGGCGGCCCGCAGCTCGCCCTTCGGGGGGCTGATCGCGAGCGGCTGGCACACGTGCGGCGTCCTGATGCGCCTGTGGGTCGACGCCGTGCTCTCAGGGAGCGCGGCGCTGGGATCGCCTGGGGTCGACGAGGTCCGCTGGCTGCGCCCTGTACGGCCCGGCGACGTGCTCACGGGCCGGGCCGAGGTCGTCGAGTCACGACCGTCGGCGCGGCGGCCGGGACGCGGCACCGCCGTGGTCCGGCTCACACTCGTGGATCGGGAGGGCGAGACGGTGCTGGCGATGGTCGGCCGGGGGCTGTTCGCCCGGCGGCAGTCGCCTGCGGCACACGAAGAGGAGGCGTCCGGGCCGGCTTGACCGCGCCTCGAACGCCTCCGTTGCCCTCAGGGTACGCCGCCGGTCGGTCGGCGGTCAAGCGCGCCGGATGCGAATGCGGCGGCCGACGTCGGCGTGGAGCAGGGCGGAGGCGCTGCCGTTGGAGACCGCGACGGACATGTTGCGGTAGCTGTCCTCGTAGAGGATCACGTCACCGGCCCGCGCGTCGGCGAAGGCGCGGGCGGCGACGGCGAAGTAGCGCTGCCCGGTGACCTCGAGCTCGACACGTGTGCCTGCGACCACGCCGATGCGCTCGACGTGGTCGCGCGTGACGTTGAGCGCGATGTTGCCGAAGCTGTCGACGTAGAGCATCGTGCCCTCGACCGTGTCGCCGGTCAGCGCCGGCTCCGGCAGCTCCAGCCGAACGAGGGCGTCGACGGCGAGCGGCGGGCCGAGGTCGGCGAGCGGCACTCCCCGCGCGAGGTGCGCGGCAGCGGGCGCGAACAGGTCTCGGCCGTGGAAGGTGCGGGAGATCGTGGCCAGCGCGTACTCGGGGTTGGCGATCTCACGCGCCTCCTCGATGCCTGCGCGCTCGGCCGCGGGGAGGAGCAGCCCGTTGTCGGGGCCGACGAAGAGCCGGCCTTCCCGGTCGCGGAGCGCAAGCGGGCGCCGGGAGCCGCCGACGCCGGGGTCGACGACTGCGAGGTGGACACCAACCGGCATGTAGGGGAGGGTGTTGGCGAGCACGAGCGCTCCCTGCAGCACTGCCTGCGGCGGGATGCCGTGGGTGACGTCGATCACCTCGGCGTCGGGTGTGATCCGCTTGATCACGCCGTGGCAGGTGCCGACGAAGTCGTCGGTGAGGCCGAAGTCGGTGAGGAAGCAGATGACCACGGCGCGAGCGTAGTCGACCGGGTCAGCCGTTCGCGAGCGCCGTGTCGACCGCGGCCACGAGCCCGTCGAGGTCGTGCGTGACCGCCTCCCCCGCGACATCGACGCCGGCGGACACGGCAGCTCGCGTCGTCTCCGGCCCGATCGTCACCGCAGGCCCGACCCCTCCCGCACGCCCGTAGGCCCGCGCCGCTGAGGGAGAGGCGAGCACGACGAGGTCGGCCTCGGGCAGCTGCGCAGGCTCGAGCTCGCGCGTGCGGTAGACCGGGACGACGTCCGCGCCGAGCTCGTCGGGGAGGAGGCTCCGGGCACCCTCCGCCGCCACGAACAGCACCCGCCCGACGGGACGCGGCAGCTCGGCCAGCAGCCCCTCCTGGCTGGAGACGGAGGGAACCAGGTCGGCGCGGCCGAGCGCCTCTGCCGTCGCCCGCCCGATCGCCGCCACACGCGGCAGTGGTCCGTGCGCGCGGCGGCGCAGCTCCCGCGCGCCGTTGACGCTGGTGACGACGACCCAGTCGTATCCGGCGACATCGATGGGCTCGTCGCCGAGCGGCTCGATCGCGATCAGCGCCACGTGGAGGATCTCGTGCCCGAGCGCCGTGAGCCGCGTCCCGAGCTCGCGCTCCTGGCCCTGCGGCCGCGTGAGCAGGATGCGTGCCATCACCTGGCGGCTTGCGACGGTCCCGTCCCGAGCCCCCACCCAC
>JAOUEK010000459.1 GCA_029858755.1 Thermoleophilia bacterium | reverse complement strand
TGCTCGGCACCCGCAAGGGGTAGTCCGAGACGGCCTCGCCGCACGACCGCGCCAGCGCGGAGCGAGGCCGGAGCCTGACGCAACCGAACGGGGTCTGGCTTCAGCCAGACCCCGGCACTCGCCGCGCGCCTACGAGTCGAGTGCTTCGTTGACGAGGCGGTCGGCGAGCTCGTTGTGCTCGCGCCGCACGTGCCTGTAGGTGACGGTGTCGAGCCGGCGAGCGTGACGGGACGCGTCGAGGACGAGGTCCTGCAGCGCGCTGTTCTTGACCTTGTACTCGCCGCGCATCTGCTTCACGAGCAGCTCCGAGTCGGAGACGACCTCGAGCTCGCGCACCCCGGCTTCGGCGGCCCGCTCGAGGCCCGCGACGAGCGCCCGGTACTCGGCGACGTTGTTCGTGGCCACGCCGATCGCCTCGCCGCGCGCGTCGAGCACGGTGCCGTCCTCCGCCTCCAGCACATACGCGTACGCGGCCGGGCCGGGGTTGCCGCGCGCGCCGCCGTCGGTGAAGAGGGTCGCCCTCACGCCTCGACCAGTGGGTACAGGTCGTACGCGGGCTCCTCGTACGGGTGGGCGCGCCTGAGCGCGGCGACGACCTCTGTGACGCGCTCCTGCGGGACGACCGTCTCCACTCGCGCCTCGGTCACGCGCTCCTCCCGACCGGCTACACCGAGCGCGGGCATCGTGTCGTCGGTGCCGAAGAACGTGCCGGTGCCGACCGTGTACCACGAGCAGCGGGCGTAGTCGCCGATCCACCCGGCACCGGCGGTGAACACCGCGTCACGGGTGGCGTCCAGGTGCGAGAGCGGGACGAACCAGACGAGCTTGACCGAGGCCATCCTGCTGCAGCGTAGACGGGTGGGCTCCCGGCACGACGGCCGTCCCGGCGTGGTCGACCAGACACACGAGGGGGCGGGACGCGCGCCCGGAGGAGTTGCCACGCCCCCGGTCGGCCCGGCCCCGCACAACCGGCCTTGGGAGAAGCTGGCAGCCGATGTGCCCAGAGCTACTGATGACCGGTCGACCGTGAGACCGTAGTCTGGGGGTGAAGCACGGAAGGGGGTGCGTTCACATGAAGAACGTGCTTCGATTCCTTCTGCTCGGCGCTCTTCTTGCCCTCGCTCTGGCAACAGGCGCCTGGGCGGATCAGAGCTACACGGACGCCAACGGAGACGGCGGGCCCGGGACTGACGTCACGAACGTGACGGTCAGGAACGACGACGCTGGACGTATCACGATCCAGGTCGGGTCGGCCAGTCCGATCGTCGCGAATCACGCGATCGCCGTCTTCATCGACGCCGACCGTAACCAAACGACCGGCGACATGGGCGACGAGTACTGGATGTACGGAGGGCCACTCGTCGGCTCTGCGTTCTTCTCCTGGGACGGCTCGAGGTCCGTAAGGACGAACCCGGCCAGTTTCAGCGCAGGCGCAGTCGCCGCCAACGTCTCCGAGTTCGCCTTCAACAAGGCGGACATCGGCAACGTGACCGGGTTCAACTTCGTCGTCGTCAGCATCAGCATCGACAGCGGCGGAGTGAACTTCTGGGATGCGGCGCCGGACCGCGGGTATTGGTCGTACGACCTGACTACCGCTGCGCCGCCGCCGCCGACGGTGACGCCTCCGCCGACCGTCGTGAAGCCCGTGATCGGCCGACCGATCACAGTGCCGAAGAAGGCGGTCGCAGGGAAGCGGCTGACCGTGACGTTCATGGTGCGCCGCAGCGACAACGGTGCGCCGCTGACCGAGGCGACGATGGTGTGCAACCCGACGTTCAAGGGGAAGCAGCTCGCGCACACCGAGTCGTTCGTCCGCGGCAAGGCCAAGGTGCGCTTCGTCGTGCCGAAGGCCGCCAAGGGCAAGGTCGTGAAGCTGCTTCTCAAGGTCACGACCGACGAGGGCCGTGCCGCAAAGCGCGTCGCGACCTTCAAGGTCCGCTAGCTCACACGGGCGTGGGGCGGGTCTCGATCCGCCCCACCCCGACTCTCGGCTCGGCAGGAGGCGTGATGGGTCGGTCATCAGCGGTTCGTGTCACGACCGCACTGCTCGTTGCGGCGTGTGCCTTCGCGGCCGGCAGTGCCCTGGGCATGCTCGACGAGTCAAGTGCCGGCCACGTCGCCGACGTACAGGCGCAGTACATCAGCGGAGGAGCGGCGCCCGATGCCGTGGAAGGCTCGGAGTGGCGCGGAGGCCCGGTCGTCGCGAGCGACGGCCACACAGTCACCGTCCTCGTCTCCGACGTGTACGGGCTTGACTCGAACACTCCCGAGCAGTGGGCCGAGACGATCTCGAGGCTCGTGCACGGCGCCGAAGTCGCCAGCGTCGTCGTTCACGTGATGCCCCTCGTGGAGCTCCAGGGTGTTTGCGGCGACGACGCCCTCGGCTGCTACGGGTTCGGCCAGATGTACGTCCCCGGGGAGGTCGTGGACGGCCTGGCTCCCGAGACGATCGCGACGCACGAGTACGGGCACCATGTCGCCGTCAACCGCCTGAACCCGCCGTGGGCTGCGATC
>JAOUEK010000458.1 GCA_029858755.1 Thermoleophilia bacterium | reverse complement strand
GCCCTCGATTCAGTGAGGCACCGGGCGTCGGGCGCGTCAGGTCGAAGGGCCAGGCGGCAGCGCGTCGATCACGTGGCGGATCTCGTGTTCCTGGTCTCGATCGAGCCGCGAGCGCCACGCCTCGGGCAACTCCGCGGCGACGCGCGTCACGTCGTAACCGCTTCCCTCCCGGTTCTCGGCTGCGAGCATCTCGTCACCGCGTCGAGACCACCGGAGACCGGCTCGGAGCGCGATGCGGGAGAGGACTGCGGGTGCGTCGACACACGCCTCCTCGTGCACCACGCGGTGCCACGCCGGGTTCCGCTGGACAGCCTCCTCCAGCACGCTGCTCTGAACGCCTACGAGCCACGCAGCCTGCCCGAGACGCGAGGACGGTGGCATCCCGAAGCGGGCGCCGAGCACCTCGACGGCCGCGGGGGCGAGCGCTGACACAGGATCGCGCGTGTCGCGATCGAGCCAGCCGAGTCCGAGCCAGCTGGAGACGACGTTCAACGGGTTGCGCACGACGACCACGACTGCATCGACCGCGCCTACCGACGTGATCCACTCCGCCGCGAGCGGCCCGTACACGGTCTTCACCACGAGGCCGTGTGCGTCACCGTCAGGGCCGTGAGGAACGGCGAGCTCCTTCGCAACCCGCAGCAGCGCCGAGGACTCGCTCCCCGGTGCAGCCAGTGCCTTCGAGACCTGCGGCGGTCCGGCGATGCTGACGAGCCGGTCTCCGACACGCTGCCGGATGCGTTGCCTCCGCCCCGCGCGACGCGGCGAGAACGCGCGGCTCCAGAGTTGGGCGTAGGGAACGGTCTCGGCGCCGTGCTCATGGGGCTCGAGCATCGGGTACTCGCGTCGGCCGAGCTCCAGCTTGGCGGCAAATGCGCTTGCGAAGCGGAAGTGGTTGTCCGGCTCCTCGACGTATCCGGCGCCCGAGGCGGCGACCAAGATGTTCGCGACCCACGTCGTCCCCGACCGAGGCACACCGACGATCAGCACCCGCTGACGCTCGTCGGCACTCACTGACGGAATCGCTCCAGCCACCCCGGCGAGCCGGGAGGACGCCGCTCGAGGTCGAGGTGCGAGCCGCGCCCGATGGAGCGGAGCACCCGGGCGGCAGCCCTCATCCCACGGTGGCCGAACAGCGCGGCAACGGCCGGGGGCACGTTCCCCGGACTGCGAAAGAGCACAGCGGCACGGAGGTACAGAAGGGAGGCATCGAGGCGCTTCCCCCCGCGAACGTACTCGTTCGCTGCCCATTCGGCTGCCGCGAGACGATCGTGCCTGTCCCCCCCGCTGCGCCGCAGCAACTCCTCGACGGTCTCCACGACGACGCGACGATGCCGGAGCGCCGAGCGACCGGGGTGCTCGAGGGTGGCCACGAGCACGCCGGGGCAGGCCGCTGCCGGGTGGGCGGCGAGCCGTAGCCAGAGATCCCAGTCCTGTCCCAGCGGAAGGGCCTCGTCGAAGCGGCCGACCTCGGAGAGGAGCTCGCGGCGCACGACGACCGATGAGCCCCCGCCCGCGAGGACGTTGCCGTGTCGCAGGCTCCCCGCGAGGTCGGCCGGCTCGACCAGAGGCAGCGTGTCGGTCGGAGCCAGCGTCTCGTCGACGACGATCGCGCCCGCGTACACCCAGCCGGCAGACCCGACCGCGTCGAGCTGGGTGCGCAGCTTCCGGGGAGACCAGAGGTCGTCGTCGTCGAGGAAGGCGATCCACTCGCCGCGTGCAGTGTCGATCCCCGCGTTCCGCGCCGCGGCGGTACCTCGCGACGGCTGCTGACGGACGACGCGCACGCGGGGGTCGGCCACCGCGGCGAGGCGGGCCCACGTGCCGTCCTCCGACCCGTCGTCCACGACGACGACCTCGAGGTCGACGTCCTCCTGCTCGAGCGCGCTCGGGAGCGCATGGGCGAAGAGCAGCCGGCAGCGATCGCGGGTCGGGATCACGACGGACACCTCCGGATCCAGCGCCATCAGCGGTACCCCGCCAGCCAGTCCGGCTCCGTCGGCGGCGCGCGTCTCTCGACGTCGAGGTGCGAGATGCCCCGCGTCGCGACCAGCAATCGCGAGGCGAGCTCCATCCCTCGCGTCCCGAAGAGCGCGCCGACCGCCGGGACGAGATTGCCCGGGCTGCGGCAGGAGACGACGGTGCGAAGGTACAGGCGGGACGCACCCAGGCGATCGCCTGCGCGGTGCTGCTCGAACGCCAGCCACTCGTTGACCGCCTTCCGGTCGGCGTCCGTGACCACGCGACGCTTCGCGAGGACGCGCTCGAAAGCGCTCGCGACGCGCTCCCGGTCACGGACGACCATGTTCGCGCCGTGCTCCACACGCGCCATCACGACCTCGTCGCACGCTGCGGGCAGTCCCGCGTCGAGCAGGCGCAGCCAGAGATCCCAGTCCTCGAAGAACCGCAGCTCCTCGTCGAAGCCGCCGGCCGCGGCGAAGGCGTCGGCGCGGACGATGACGTTGGAGCCGCCGCCGGGCACCCAGTTCCCGCCGAGGAGCAGCCCTGCCAGCTCGGTCGG
>JAOUEK010000457.1 GCA_029858755.1 Thermoleophilia bacterium | reverse complement strand
GGCTTGGCGCGGCGGTGTCGTGTGGTCGTCCGGGCGCTCGGTGGAGCTCCGCACGACTCTTCCCGCAGCAGGTGACGGCCTCGGCTCGGCGCGGCACCCGGGGGGCGGTCCTCGTGTCGGCGCTCGGTCGAGCCTTGTGACGATCAGTTACAAGGCTCGACCGCAGTGCGTCAGGCGGCGGTTCCTGCCGCTTGCTCCTCCTCCACCGCTGCGGGCTCCTCGCCCGCTGCGGCCTCGTCCTCGTCGTCCTTGGCGGCCAGCTCGCGGATCTTCTCCGCCAGCGGAGCGAGACGCTCGTGCGAGACCTCGCCGCTCTCGATCAGCTCGAACGCGGTGCGGCCGAGCTCGCCGTACGCCTGTCCGAGCTCGCGCTTGGTCTGCACGTCGTCGGCGGTCTCCTTGGCTTTCTTGGCCGCCTGCTCGGCTGCGGACTTCGCCTTGTCCAGGAATCCCATCTCGCACCCTCCTCGGGGTGAACGCCGGATATCCCGAGCATATCGCTGCGCGAGCGGGCCGGCGTGACGCCGTCCCAGGTACCCGACGACGAGTTCCGCGACCGGGATGAGATCGCCGCGAAGGCGTGGGGCGTGAGGGTCGAGGAGGGCGATCAGACCCGTCAAGCGACGGCGCGTGCGCCGGGCCGGAGGGCTCCGGGCTCACCCGGTCGATCACGGGGCCGGCAGGCGACGCCGGCCCCGTCGCCTGCCATCGCCCCGGCAGTTCCCGTGGTGAGCCTCCCCGGGGCACGGAGTCGTCTCGTCTCGACACGCCGGTCGTCACTCGGTGAACGTCCGCCAGCCAGTCCAGTAGCAGGAGGCGGGCTTGGCGCTCGTCTTGCAGCGGTAGCCCGTGGAGTAGACGTTGCCGTCGCGGTCGGTGGCGAACACGACCGAGTTCGCGACCGACGACGTCCCCGGCTCCAACCACCTGGTCGCGGTCAGTGACCTGACACCGTCGATGCGCGGCCCAGACGTCTCCTCCCAGAAGTCGTACGTCAGCGCGGCCGGCGACGCCGTGCTCTTGTCCGGCTTCACCACGAAGAGCTCAGCCCTCCAGCGGCCCCAGTCCAGCCAGTCGACGGACTTGCCCGGGGTCTGCCGGGTCCAGAGGCCCCCGCCCTTGTCCACGCCGAACACGTTGAGCACCCCGTCGCCGCCGGTGACCGCGTCGACGTCGGCGAGCTTGGCATGCAGCGTCGCGGTGAACAGCACCGGGCTCGTGAACGGCTTCGACCACGTCGAGACGGCCGTGGAGACGAGGATCGTCCCGTTGGGGCGGAGCAGGAACACGACCCGCCCGCCGTTGTACCGGCGCACCGCCGCGATCCGGCTGTAGCCGGTCCCGGGGAGCGCGAGCCACGGCCCCCACGACGCGCCTTCCATCCGCCGCCGGAACGCCCTGCCGTCGGAGGCGACCACGTACAGCTCGCCGATGCCGCCCTCGAGCGCGTCCACGTCCACGAGCTTCGTCACGCCGGGCGGGCGCGAGAGCTCACGCCAGTGATCCCAGTCGTCGCCGCTGCCCCCGAGTCGCACGAAGAGCTTTCCGTTGACGGCGATCGCCGCCAGCGCCGGGTTGCCGTCCGGCTGCACGAAGCCGGTCAGAGCGGTCGGCTTCAGGAGGAACCCGAAGAAGCGGTAGTCCGAGAAGCCGTCCGTCACCTTCGTGCCCGTCCGGTCGCGCCGCACGAAGCGACTTGCGTCGGAGTCGGCGGCGACGACGACGCTGCGCTTCGACTTCGCCCCGTCGGGCACCACCGCGACGCCCGTGGCGAAGTAGGGCGCGTACCGGAACCCTGGCGACGCCGCTCCCGCGTTCAGCGGGCTGCTCGGCCCGCGGCGGACGCACGGCGGCGTCTGCTTGGCGCCCTGGTAGTCACGGCCGATCGGGCCGCCGCTGATCACGCCGACGACCTCGTAGTCGAGCGTGCGTGTTCCGGCGACGGGCACCGACCGGAAGAGCGGTGAGCCGGAGTTGCCGCCGACCACGGCGCAGTCCGTCGTCGCCGTGTTCCCTGTGGTGTCCTGCACCGTGCATCCCGCGTGCACGAGGGCGTTGTCCCACCAGACGTTGCCGCCGTTCTTGCAGAAGTCACCGAGGCACGGGGCACCTGACGGCTTCGGCTGCTTCGAGACACGGTTGAGATCGCGTCCGTAGCCCGCGTTGGTGACCCGGAAGGGGGCCGCCGGCGGGTCACCGATCTTCATCGCCGGGAAGCCCGTGACCGGCTTCGCGAGGTGTGCGATGCCCCAGTCGAGCCGTGCGCCGTTGTCGGCCCGCGTGCCGATCACCATCCGGTCGACCGCGTAGAAGGCCGGCGTCGTCGACGTGTTGAAGTTCGGCGAGAAGGTGAGCTGGCGCTGCCACGCGCCGGTGTCCCACGACCGTGCCAGGCAGTGCGCGGCGGTGACGATGTGCCGCTGCGAGACGAGGGTCGCCGTGCACCCGTTGTCGAGGTACCCGACTGCCCCGTAGGGCAGGGTGTTCGCGACGGGCATCGGCACTCTCGGGTCCTTGCCTGCGGCG
>JAOUEK010000456.1 GCA_029858755.1 Thermoleophilia bacterium | reverse complement strand
CTCGACCGGCTCGACCTCCCCGTCGTCTTCCCGACGCATCCACGCACGCGCGGCACGCTCGAGCGGGAGCGGATCGTGGTGGCGCCACACGTGGAGCTGCGGGAGCCGCTCGGCTACCTCGCGTTCTCGGCGGCCGCGTCGCAGGCGCGCGTGATCGTCACCGACTCCGGCGGGCTGCAGAAGGAGGCCTACTGGTACGGCGTCCCCTGCGTCACGACACGACCGTCGACGGAGTGGGTGGACACGGTCGAGGCCGGGGCCAACGTTCTCGTCGACGACGACCCGGACGCGCTCGTCGCCGCGGTCGCCAGCGCGCGCTTCCCGGACGCGGCGCCGCCCCTCTACGGCGACGGGCACGCCGCCGAGCGCATCGCCGCCGCCCTCCGTGCCTTGTAACTGATCGTTACAAGGCCTGGGTGGTCGCTAGGATTCGCCGCCGTGACCGCGCCCGAGGCGAGCCCCACCACCGATCCCGTGGAAGCGACCGTGGTCGACGTCGCGATCGTCGGGGCCGGCTACGTCGGCGTGCCGCTCGCGCAGGTCTTCGCCGAGGCAGGCCGCTCGGTGGTGCTGCTCGACGTCGACGACGAGCGCGTCGCCCAGATCAACCGCGGCGAGAGCGTGATCGAGGACGTGCCCTCGGAGGCGCTCGCGCCGCTCGTCGCCGAAGGACGGCTGCGGGCCACGACCGACTACGACGTGCTGCGCGGCGCGGGTGCGATCCTGATCGCCCTGCCCACGCCGCTCTCCAGCCAGCGCGAGCCGGACCTCTCGATCGTGCGCGCGGCGACGCGGGAGATCGCCACCCGCCTGCGCCCCGGGCACCTCGTGGTGCTCGAGTCGACCACGTACCCCGGCACGACGCGCGACGAGGTGCTGCCGCTGCTCGAGCAGGGCAGCGGCCTGCGCGCGGGCGCGGACTTCCACCTCGCGTTCTCGCCGGAGCGGGTCGATCCCGGCCGCACCGACTGGACGACGAAGAACGTGCCCAAGGTCGTCGGCGGCATCGACGAGGCGTCGACCGAGGCGGCGGCGCGCCTCTACGGCTCCGCCATCGACGAGATCCACCGTGTCTCCTCGCCGGAGGCGGCGGAGCTGACGAAGCTGCTCGAGAACATCTTCCGCACCGTCAACATCGCGCTCGTCAACGAGCTCGCCCGGCTCTGCCAGCGCCTCGACATCGACGTGTGGGAGGTCGTCGAGGCCGCGGCGACGAAGCCCTTCGGGTTCATGAGCTTCAAGCCCGGGCCGGGCCTGGGCGGCCACTGCATCCCCATCGACCCCTTCTACCTCACCTGGAAGGCGCGGGAGGTGGACTTCCAGACGGAGTTCATCGAGCTCGCCGGGCGGATCAACCGCTCGATGCCGTACTACTGCCGCTCGCTCATCTCGCAGGCGCTCAACCACGGCGCCGGCAAGGCGCTGTCGGCGTCGCGCGTGCTCGTGCTCGGCGTCGCGTACAAGCCGGACATCGCCGACGTCCGCGAGTCGCCCGCGCTGAAGATCCTCGAGCTCCTGCAGGGCGCCGGCGCCGACGTCTCCTTCCACGACCCCCATGTGGCCGAGCTGCCGGAGCTCGGCCTGCGCTCGGTGCCGATCGAGCCCGCGGCGTACGACGCCGTGGTCGTGGTCACCGACCACTCGGGCATCGACTACGCGGCGCTCGTCGAGGAGGCCTCGCTCGTGGTCGACTTCCGCAACGCGACGGGAGCCGCCGGCAGCGACAACCCCAAGGTCTGGAAGCTGTGAGCCCCCGCGTCGCCCACGCCGGCCTCGGCCAGTGGGGCGCGAACGTCGTCCGCGTCACCGCGGAGCTCGCCGACCTGGCCTGGATCTGCGACCGGGACGAGGCGAAGGTCGCGCGGTTCACGGAGCGCTACCCGCAGGCGCGCCCGACGACGTCGTTCGACGACCTGCTCGCGGACGAGTCGGTGGACGCCGTGCTCGTGGCCACGGACGTCGAGACGCACTTCGACCTCGCGCGGCGCACGCTCGAGGCCGGGAAGCACGTGTTCGTCGAGAAGCCGCCGGCGATGCGCGGCGCGGAGATGGAGCAGCTCGTCGCGCTCGCGCGCGCCCACGAGCGCGTGCTGATGCCGGGGCACCTGCTCCTCTACCACCCGGGCCTGCGCGCGCTGAAGGGCCTCGTCGACTCCGGCGACCTCGGCGACGTGCTGTACGTCTACGGGAACCGCCAGAACCTCGGCACGATCCGCAAGCACGAGAACGCGCTCTGGTCGCTCGGCGTGCACGACCTCTCCGTGATCCTGTGGCTGCTCGACGAGGAGCCCTCCGAGGTCGTCGCCCAGGGACGCGACTTCCTGCAGCCGGGCGTGGAGGACGTCGTCTTCTGCTACCTCCGGTTCCCGTCGGGCCGGGTGGCGCACCTCCACCTCTCGTGGCTCGACCCCCACAAGATGCGGCGGATGACCGTCGTCGGGCGCGAGAAGATGGCGGTCTTCGACGACATGGAGCTCGAGCGCAAGCTGACTGTCTACGACAAGGCGCCCTGGGAGCCGGCGGAGACGTACGG
>JAOUEK010000028.1 GCA_029858755.1 Thermoleophilia bacterium | reverse complement strand
TCGGCGCCGCCGAGGTGCCGCTGCTCCAGAAGCGCATCATCGCCCAGTCGCTCGAGCGGGGGAAGCCCGTGATCACCGCGACCCAGATGCTGGAGTCGATGCTGCACTCTCCCGAGCCAACCCGGGCCGAGGCGTCGGACGTCGCGAACGCCGTTCTCGACGGGACGTCGGCCGTGATGCTCTCCGGCGAAACGGCGGTCGGCGAGTTCCCGATCGAGGCGGTGCGCGTGATGGACCGCATCGCGCTCGCCGTCGAGCCGAGCCTCGACTACCGGCACGAGATCCCGCGCGCCGCGGACGACCCCACGATCGGGCAGGCGATGTCGAACGCAGCCTGCGACATCGCCGAGGCGCTGTCCGCGAAGGCGCTGCTCGTGCCCACGTTCACCGGGCGAACCGCATCTGCGGTGGCACGGCTCCGGCCGCGTCGCGCGATCGTCGCGCTCACCCACAAGGTCGAGTCGCTGCGCCACCTGGCGCTCGAGTGGGGCGTGACACCGGTGCCGATCCCGGAGACCGACGACGTCGAGGACCTCTGGGGCCGTTCGCTCCAGGCCGCACGCGAAGCGGGTCTGGTCGAGCCCGGAGACCGCATCGTGCTCACCGCTGGCACCGCCGTGAACATCCCGGGCTCGACCAACGTGATCAAGGTCGACAGCGCCTGAGCCGGGCAGGACCGGGCGCCGGTGACGGCGAATGGGCGAGCATGGGCACGCGCGGGGGAGCGAAGGGCCGCCAACGGCGGCGGGAGCCGGCGCGTCGCGGCGGCCTGGCGGCGCGGCTCCGGGTGCGCCGGTGGCGGCTGATCGCCCCGGTGCTCGTGCTCCTCGTCGCGGGCTTCCTCTACGCCCAGCCGCTCACGCGTTACCGAGACACGCGCAGCGATCTCGCGGCCCGGAGGGCGGAGGTGGCCGACCTGCGTGCCGAGAACGCTCAGCTCGAGCTGAGGCTCGAGCGCTCGACCAGCCTGGTCGCGCTCTCCCGCGAGGCACGGCGGGTCGGGCTGGTGCGCCCCGGCGAGCAGCTCTTCATCGTCAAGGGCATCGCCGCCTGGCGTCGGAGCGACGCTACGGTGTCGGGCGATGGAGGACCGTAGCGTCGTCGCGCTGCAGCTCGGACGCGAGCCCCGGGCGTTCCGGCGGGTTGCCGTGCGGTGCCCCTGGGGATGGCCCGCGGTCACGGAGCAGGAGCCGTACGACGACGGCGGGCATCCCTTCCCGACGACGTACTACCTGACGTGTCGTCACCTGGTAGCGGCGGTCTCCCGGCTCGAGGCGTCCGGCGGGGTCGAGCGCTGGAGCGAACGTGTGGCGGAGGACGCGACGCTCCGCAGCTCGGTGGAGCGAGCAACCGCTGAGCAGCGGTCGGTTCGTGCCGAGCTGGCCCTGGGCCGGCGGGGGCTCGACGACGGCGAGTCCCTCGACTTCGGCATCGGCGGCTCGCGGAACCCGCTGCGACTGAAGTGCCTCCACGCCCACGTCGCCTTCGCGCTCGCCCGCCCAGGCTACGAGCTCGGAGACCTCGTCGTCGGGGAGCTCGGCCAGCTGTGGCCGGATGACCGCTGCTGCGCCGCCGAGGTGGCCTCGTGATACTGCGTGCCGTCGTCGAGAGCGCGCGGCTCGACTGGGCGGCTGGTCATGGTCGCTTCACCGAGGCGGCCCAGGACCCCGGGCGCGCCGACGTCTTGCACCGACAGCTGGCCGCGGTCACGGAGCACCTTCGGCGGCGGCTCGGCGACGTCTTCACGCTCGCCGAGCTGGCCGACGCGTACCTGGGCGCAGAGCGCTGGGCCGCTATCGCGATCGACGAGCAGGCGCCCGCGCCGGGATCCGACCGGGACCTGGCCTTCGTCACCGACGCGGCCTTCCAGCTGACCAGTCGCCACGCCGTGGACTACGTCCCGTGATCGGCCTCGAGCCGCCACGGACGGCGCGTCGCACCGCTCCGGGACGACGCCGCCGGCGGGGCCGGCGAGCCCTTGCCCTCGCCGCCTTCGCGATCGTGATCTTCGTGGTGGGTGTCGCCCTCGGCATGGCGCTTCAGGACCACCCGGAGCCGGGCGGTAGCGTGACCATCGTGCGCACCCTCGAGCCGTTGCCGCAGCAGCCGGCGACGACCCCCTGACCGCCTGCTACGCCATCTCCTCGGACGCCTGTAGCAGGCCGGCCGCGATCACGCCGATCGCAGCCGCCAGGGAGATCCAGATCCCGATGCCACGGCTCGCGAAGAAGAAGTCGTCTGGGATCGAGATCAAGCGCACGAGCACGAAGATCGTCGCCAGCACGCCAGCCGTGATCGAGACGAGGCTCTCCGGCACCGCCGCCGGCAAGGCCACGCCGAGCTCGCGCAGCACGACGAGCACGACGATCGCGGCTCCGAGGAGGAACACGAGCTTCCCCAGCGTGCCCGTGTGCCAGCCGAGGACCGACACCGTGACACCCTCGCCGCTGCCCGTGTACCAGCCCGTGAAGGCGGAGACGGCCAGCACCAACCCGGAGACGAGCCCGAGCCGATCGCCGAGCGTGAGCAGCGCGCTCTCGAGCCGGCGGTCGCGTGCGCGGTCGGCATCCATCGGGGCAACAGTATGGTGGATCGCGCCGATCGCCGTCACGGTCGTACACTTTCACCGTGCCCGAGCAGCTCGAACGACGGGTGCCGTCCGAGGCGCCACCGCTCGACCCCATCGCGGTCGAGCGCGCCTACCGCTTCTACCGTGCGCGACGGCGGGCACGGACGGAGCGGCATCGACGTGTCCGGCACGCCGGGCTGCGGTTCTGGGTCGTGCTGGTGATCATGCTCGCAGTGGTCGTGCTCTTCGTCGCAGTCCTCTCTCGGCAGATCGAGCAGCTCTTCGGCCTCTGAGCGAACCGGGGAGCCCTTCGTGATCGACCTGCGACGTCGCGAGGACGGCTCTCCGCTGCGCGTCGGGCATCGCGGCGCGGCCGCCCTCGCGCCCGAGAACACGCTTCGGTCGCTCCGCGCCGCCGTCGCTACGGGCGTTGACGTGATCGAGTTCGACGTGCTCGACCTTCCGCGGGGCCCGCTGGTGCTCGCCCACTCGAACCACCTCGCCGAGGTCAGCCATGGTGCCGCCCGCGGCAAGGTGCGGTCACGCACCCTCGACGAGCTCCGTGAGGCGGCGCCCGAGCTGCCGACCTTCGACGAGGCACTCGCCTTCTTCGTCGACGAGGCACCGGACGTCGGCCTGCACATCGACCTCAAGCTGCGTCGGCGCCTCGACGAGCTCGCGGCAGCGGTGATCCGCCACGGCCTCACCGAGCGGACCGTGGTCAGTGCCTTCCACACGCGACGACTGCATGCCGTGGCCAGGCACGCGCCGGGGATCCGCATCGGGCTCACGTACCCGGAGGACCGCTTCGGCGTCTCGCGCCGGCCGCACCTGTGGCCCGTGATCGCGCTCGGCCTCTCAGCGATGCGCGCGTCGGTGCCGCTCCGGCTGCCGCGCCTCGCGCGGAGAGCGGGCGCATCGGCGGTGATGCTCGAGCATCGGCTAGTCACCGAGCGGGCGGTGGCGAAGGCACACTCGGTCGGCCTGCCCGTGCTCGCATGGACGGTCGACGAGCCCGCCGACCTCGCCCGCGTGACCGCGGCAGGAGTGGACGGGGTGATCACGAACGATCCCCGCATCTTCGCGGCTACACTTGACGCATGAGGCGCGTCGTAGCGATTGGCGCACTCGGCGCCTGCGCATTTGCAGGCGTTTTCTTCGCGCTGGCTCTCACGGTGCCCTCGGCCGGCGCAGACGACGGCGGCGGAACCACCACGACCGGGCCCACCGACACCGCGCCGCCGCCGCGCCCTCGTGCGGGCCCCAGGACGATCGTCGCCGGCGTCACGGTCGGCGGCACGCTCGTCGGCGGCCTCACCGCGAGGGAGGCCCGGGAGCTGCTCGTGAAGCGCTTCGAGCGGACACTTCCCCTCGTCGTCTCACCCACGCGACGCATCAAGGTCACGCCGAGGGAGATCGGGGCAGTGGCGGCGATCAGCAAGGCGGTCAGGACCGCCGTCTCGGTACGGGGAGAGGGTTTTCGCGTCCCCCTCTCCGTGACGGTGTCCGCCCCCCGGCTGGAGCGCTACGTCTCCAGGCTCGATCGCGACCTGGCGCGTGAGCCGGCCGACGCGCGGTTGCGGCTGAGCGGGCTCGAGCCGATCGTCGTGCCTTCCGTGCCCGGGCGCCGCCTGAACAGGGTGCTGACGCAGCGTGCGATCAGGCGCCTCGTCAAGACCCACGATCGCGACCCGCTCGCGCTGCCCTTCCGCGAGGTTCCGGCCCTCGTCCCCGAGTCCGCCTTCGACGAGGTCATCGTGATCCGCCGTGAGTCGCGCAAGCTCTT
The DNA here is from genome assembly GCA_029858755.1 of Thermoleophilia bacterium. GTDB lineage: Bacteria > Actinomycetota > Thermoleophilia > Gaiellales > Gaiellaceae > Gaiella. Next base: position 6,019 of record JAOUEK010000028.1, on the reverse strand, counting down.
CTTCTACGAGCGCGAGAAGCTGAAGCGCGTGTTCCGCGTCGCCACAGGCCAGTCGTCGTACCCGACGCCGCTCGGTCGATACGAGGTCGTGGTCAAGCAGCGCAACCCGTGGTGGTACCCGCCGCAGACGTCTGCCTGGGCGCAGGGCAAGGAGCCGGTTCCGCCCGGCCCCGGCAACCCGCTCGGCACGCGCTGGATGGGCATCTCGGCCCCCTACGTCGGCATCCACGGCACACCCGACGCCGCCTCGATCGGGTACTCGGCGTCGCACGGCTGCGTGCGCATGCTGATCCCAGAGGTCGAGTGGCTGTTCGAGCGCGTCCCGGTCGGCGCTCCCGTGTTCATCGTCCCCGCCTGATGGCGGGGCGCGGGAAGCTCGTCGCCCAGGGCGTCGCCGTCGCAGGGGTCGTCGCGCTCCTCGCGCTGCTCGTCTGGAAGGTCGTGGCGGGCGACAGCGGCGGCGCCGCCGCGCGGCTCGAGGCGGGCGACAGCGTCGCCGCTCCCGCCCTCTCGCTGGAGCGCCTCGACGAGGAGGGCACCCTGTCGCTCGCAGGCCTGCGCGGCAAGGGAGTGGTCGTGAACTTCTGGGCGTCGTGGTGCATCCCGTGCAAGGACGAGGCCCCCTTCTTGCAGGAGGTCTACGCGCGGGAGCGCAGCCGTGGCCTCGTGGTGATCGGCGTCGACTCGCAGGACTTCAAGCAGGACGCGCGAGCCTTCATGAAGCGGTTTGGGATCACGTACCCGGTGGTCTACGACGGGAAGGGCGCGACGCTCGGTGCGTGGGGCGTCGTCGGGTTCCCGGAGACGTTCTTCGTCGATCGCAACGGCATGCTCGTCGGCGAGCGGATCCAGGGAGGGGTGGACGTCGAGCGCAATCGCGAGGCGTTCGATCGCGGTGTGGAGCTGGCGCTCGCGGAGCCGTGAGCCGCGCCCTCGCCCTCGTCGCGCTCGTCCTGCTCCTGGTGCCTGCGCCCGCTGACGCGGCCGACCCGCCCCGCGCGTCCGACCTCGAGGCCGAGCTCGTCTGTCCTACGTGCAAGACGACGCTCGACCAGTCCGACGCGCCGATCGCGCGCCGCATGAAGGCGATCATCCGCGAGCGGATCGCCGCCGGAGCGACCGCGGGGGAGATCAAGCAAGAGCTCGTCGACCAGTTCGGGCCCGCGGTGCTGGCGGAGCCGCCGAAGCGCGGGTTCGACCTGCTGGCCTGGCTCCTGCCACTCGTCGGCTTGACCGCCGGCGCGGTGGTGGTCGGGGCGCTCGCCTGGTCGTGGAGCCGCCGCCGCGCCGACGACGAGGAACCCGTGACGGCCGCGCCGCTCGACCCCGCCCTCGAGCGCCGGATCGACGACGCTCTCGAGAGGCTCGAGCGGTGAGCCTCGAACAGCTCCCCGTCGCCCTTCTCGCAGGGTTCCTCTCCTTCCTCGCGCCCTGCGTGCTCCCCCTCGTGCCGGGGTACCTGTCCGCGGTGTCGGCGGTGGAGGCGAGCCAGCTCGGGCGCCCCGGCACCGCGCGTCGCGTCGTCGTCGCGTCGCTGCCGTTCGTGCTCGGGTTCACCGCCTTCTTCGTCCTGCTCGGCATCGGCGCGGCGGCGCTCGGCGGCACCCTCTTCCGTGACCAGTTCCTCCTCGAGCGCATCGCTGGCTTCGTCCTCGTCGTCTTCGGGCTCGCCTTCATGGGCCTGCTGCCGTGGCCCGAACGTCTCGTCGGCGCAGGTCTCGTGCAAACGGCCCGGGGCCGCGGCTCGCGCGTGCTCCTCGGCGCCGCGTTCGCCGTCTGCGCGGCCCCGTGCATCGGCCCCGTGCTGGCCGCGATCCTCGTCCTCGCCGGGTCGTCCGACACCGTGGTCGAGGGCGCCCTGCTGCTGGCCGTCTACTCGCTCGGGCTCGCGATCCCCTTCGTCCTCGCCGGCGCCGTCTTCACGCGCGCGATGGGTGCCTTCCGGTGGCTGCGGAACCACTACACGGCCATCCAGTTCGCCGGTGGCGTGGTGATGGTCGTGCTCGGCCTGCTGCTCTTCTTCGGACGTTTCTGGGTGCTGCGCGTGTACCTGAACCGGACGCTCGAGTGGCTCGGCATCGAGCCGTTCTTCTGATCCGCAGGGCCGGGATCCGCCGGGGCGGATCCCGGCCCGCGGGATCCCCTGAAGGCGTCCGCTTCGCGGCCGCGGCGCGTGACAGCGATCCCCGCTGTAGGCCCCGGGAACCTACGGTCTCGACTGTCGCGGCGGCCTACACGACCGGGCGCGAGCGAAGCCGGTTGACGGTCTCGGGTCGTGCCGCCTGCAAGCGCTGTGGGGGGAGGCCCCGCAGGATCCACTCGAGGTCGTCGACCACCATCTCGCCGATCCGCGGCCAGACCTCGGGGACGTTGCCCGCCCGATGGGCGGAGAGCACGCTGTTCGGGAGCGAGCGCACCGGGTCGCCCGCCGGGATCGGCTCTTCGGGGAAGACGTCGACCGCCACCCGGACGCGGCCGGACGACGCTGCCTCCAGCAGCGCCGGCCAGTCGACCACCGGTGAGCGAGAGACGAGCACGACCACCGAACCCGGGGACATCGCCTGGAGCTGGGCGCGGCCGACGGTGCCCTCGTTCTCGGTCGTCGCGGCGGCGAGCACGAACACGACCCTGCTGCGGACGAAGAGCTCGTCCAGCCCCACCGGCTCGAGCCCGAGCTCGCGCACCACCCCGTCCTGCAGCCACGGGTCGTGGGCGAGCAGCGGGCCGCCGAAGGGACGGAGGAGCGGCAACAGTGCACGGCCGAGGCCGCCGCACCCGAGCAGGCCGAGCGTCGCTCCCGAGAGGAGGAACGACCGCTCGTTCGCGCCGCCGTAGAGCTCCTCGCGGCCGGCGCGGACGTCGGCGTCCGCGCCGGGGATGTCGCGGGCGGCCGCGAGCGCGAGGCCGAGCGCGAGCTCCGCGACGGGCGGGCCGAACACGGGCGCAGCCGAGAGCACGTGAATCCCGCGCTCGAAGCAGGCCGTGTAATCGACGTTCGGGAGGAAGTTGCCCTCGACGTTGAGCACTGCTCGCAGGTGCGGTGCTCGGTCGAGCCGTTCCCGCGGGAGCGCCGTTTGACCGATCACGGTCACGACGCGACCGAGCACCTCCTCCACCGCGTCGTCGGGAGCCGGAGGGCCGTCGTGCCAGACGACCTCGGAGAGCGCCTCGAGCCGTCGCCGGTCGCACTCGCCGAAGATCTGCGCGAGCGTCCGCGGGTACGGGTCGACGAAGACGACACCGCTCACGGCTCCTCCCCGAAGTCGACCCGCGCCGGCAGCAGGTCGAGGTGGTCGACCGCCACGCGCGCCGCAGCAGCCTCGACCTGGCCGAGCAGCCGGCTCACGTCGACGCCCCGGTGGCGCGGCGCGTAGGCCCGCAGGCGCCGCGCCGCCTTCTCCAGCTGCCGCTCGGCGCCCGGGCGGTTGCCCTGGCCCGCGTGATGCCACGCGACGACCACGTGGACGAGGCCCTGCAGGAAGTCGCGCTCCTCTTCCGGCGCGCCGCGCCACTCCTGCTCCAGCGCCTCGTGGGCGTCGAAGTACGCGCCCGCCGAGATCAGCTCGAGTCCGCGCTCCAGGCTCATCGCGGCAGTATCCCCGGCGCAGCGGCCGTGATAGCGTGACGGGGGTGGCGACGATCCTGCTCGTCGGGGTCGATCTCTTCTTCCGGGCCAAGCTCGAAGGCGTGCTCGCGGGGCACCGCCTCGTCACCACGGACAGCGTCGACCCGCCCGACCTCGTCGTCTGCGACATCGCGCGGGTCGGGCCGGCGGAGGTCGCCGAGACCTGGCCCGACGTGCCCATCCTGGGCTACGCGAACCACACCGACACTGGAGGCCTGCGCCGCGCGCACACCGCCGGCTTCGACCAAGTCGTGGTCAAGTCGGCGCTCGTGGAGCGCGGCGCCGCGCTCGTGGCCGCGCTCCTCCGGGAAGGCGGCGGGTAGCAGCACTCGGGGCCGGGCCGCGCTGCTAGTCTCGCCCGCGATGACGTACATCATCGCCGAGCCCTGCATCGACATCAAAGACCGCTCCTGTGTCGACGTCTGCCCGGTCGACTGCATCCACGAGTACGAGCGGATGCTGATCATCGACCCGGAGGAGTGCATCGACTGCGGCGCGTGCGAGCCGGAGTGCCCGGTGGAGGCGATCTTCCCCGAGGACGCGCTGCCCGACAAGTGGAACGCGTTCGTGGAGATCAACTACGCCTTCCCGGACGCGGACAAGATCAACCCGCTCGTCAACGCGTACGCGGAAGAGCACGACGTCAAGAACGAGCCCATTTCCTAGCGCAAGACCGTGATTCGCAGGGCGAATCACGGTCGCGCGAAGATCCCTGAAGGCGTCCGCTTCGCGGCCGCGGGTCGCTGGCGGGTGCCCGTGGCGGCTGCGATCTGTGAGCGGTCGTAGCGCAAGACCGTGATGGGCAGGGGCGAATCACGGTCGCGCGAAGATCCCTGAAGGCGTCCGCTTCGCGGCCGCGGGTCGCTGGCTGGTGCTCGTGGCGGCTGCGATCTGTGAGCGGTCGTGGCGCAAGACCGTGATGGGCAGGGGCGAATCACGGTCGCGCGAAGATCCCTGAAGGCGTCCGCTTCGCGGCCGCGGGCGTGGCGCGAGACCTGGAGCCCCGTTCGAGCCTGACCGGGGTGAGGCGTGGTCAGACGTACGCGGCCGACGGAGGCAGCGCGATGCGCACGGTGGTCGCCGACCCGGAGCGCTCGTACGTGAACGTGCCGTTGAGCTCGTCCGTGCGCTCCGCGAGCCCCGTGATCACAGCCTGACGCCGCTCCTGCGCGGCGTCGTCGGTGATCACGAGCTGCACCCCGCCGACCGGCGTCTGCGCGAGCGTGACGGCGAGGCTCTCCGGCGGGCCCCTGCGCACCGCCTGGTCGAGGGCCTCCCGGACGATCTGGAACAGGCCCGACCGGGCTCGCTCACCCAGCAGCCCCGCGGCGGGGGTGTCGACCAGGACCTCGACGCCACGACGGCGGGCGACCCGTTCCGTCAGCTCGCGCACCGCCGCCTCGAAGCCCTGCTCGTGCAGCGAGGCAGGCTCGATGGCGACCAGATCGCGGAGGTCGGCGGCCGCTTCTCGGGCGACGGCGACGGCCCTGGTGAGCGCCTCGCGGGCGGGTGCCGTGTCGCCACGGTCGAGAGAGATCGTGGCGGCGTCGAGCATCTGGCCGAGGGCAGCGAGGTGTTGCACGGGCCCGTCGTGGATCAGCTCGGCAAGCCTGCGCCGCTCGTGCTGCTCGGCCCGAAGCCGGTCGAGAAGGCGCTCGTCGGAAGCGCCCGGGTCGCTCAATCGATCATCGCCTCGCGGAGCGCGATCGCGACCGCCTGCGTGCGGGTCTCGGCCTCGAGCTTCGCGAGGATGTGCCTGACGTGGCTCTTCACGGTCTCCTGGCTGATGAAGAGGCGCGTGGCGACGTCGGCGTTCGAGTTCCCGTCGGCGAGAAGCTGCAGGATCTCGCGCTCGCGCTGCGTGAGGATGTCACGCCCGTCCTTCCCCGTCGCGAGCGACGGGATCAGCGCCGGGTCGACGAACGTGTCCCCTGCCGCGACCTTCTCGATCGCCCGGAGGAGCGTGTCGTGCGGGGCCTCCTTGAGCACATAGCCGCGGGCACCCGACTCGAGCCCGCGCGCGAGCAGTGCCCGCTCCGAATACGCGGTGAACACCAGCACGCCCGTCTCGGGGGCGCGCCGCAGGATCTCCTCGGTCGCTTCGATGCCGTCCATCTGCGGCATGCGCAGGTCCATGATCACGACGTTCGGCCGGCGGCGCTCCGTGAGGTTGACGGCGGTCTCGCCGTCCGGGGCCTCGCCGACCACCCGGATCCGCGGCGAGCGGAGCAACGACAGCCTCAGCCCCTCGCGCACGACTTCGTGGTCGTCCGCGATCAGCACAGTGATCTCCGAGGGCTCCGCCACCGCGACGATCGTAGCGTCGGCTGATGATGGAGTCCTGAGCAGGCGGCTCCGGTCTCACACGGCGAGCGCCAGCTGCACGGGCGCGGG
>JAOUEK010000455.1 GCA_029858755.1 Thermoleophilia bacterium | reverse complement strand
GCAGGTCGGCCAACCTGTGTTCGTCCCCGGCAGCATGGGGACGGCGAGCGTCGTCCTCGTCGGCGCCCCGGCAGCCATGGAGCTGTCCTTCGGCACCGTGTGCCACGGGGCCGGACGCCGCCTGTCGCGCACCGCGGCACGGAAGCGCATCGGCGGAGGCGAGCTCCGCCGGCAGCTCGAGGCGCGCGGGATCGTCGTGCGCTGCCCGTCGAACAAGGGGCTCGCCGAGGAGGCCCCGTTCGCGTACAAGGACGTCGACCGGGTCGTGCGGGTGGTGGAGCGAGCCGGCCTCGCCCGCCGCGTGGCACGACTCGTCCCGCTCGGCGTCGTCAAGGGCTGACGCGCTCGCGGCGTCGACCGGCGATGGCGAGCGCCGCGCTCCGCGGGATCGAGCCGTCCTCGACCTCCCGTCCGTCGAGCATGTGCACGAGACGGTCGGCACGGCTTGCGACCCCCGCGTCGTGCGTGACGAGGACGAGCGTCGTGCCGCTTTCGGAGCGGACCCGCTCGAGCAGGTCGAGCACCTGGTCGCCTGCCTGCGAGTCGAGGCTTCCCGTCGGCTCGTCGGCGAGCAGGATGCGGGGGTCGTTGGCCAGCGCGCGCGCGATCGCGACGCGCTGGCGCTCCCCACCGGAGAGCTGTGTGGGCCGATGCGTCTCTCGACCGCGGAGGCCGACCAGACCGAGCAGGTCGCGCGCACGTGCCACGCGATCACCCCTCCTCCAGCCGAGCTCGAACATCGGCACCTGGACGTTCTCCGAGGCGGTGAGCGACGGCAGCAGGTTGTGCAGCTGGAAGACGATCCCGATGTGCTGTGCCCGGTAGTGGCTGAGGTCGGGCTCGTGCGCGAGATCGTGACCCGCGACGCGCAGCACGCCGGCGTCGGGACGGTCGAGCGCGGCGACGAGGTGGAGCAGCGTCGACTTCCCGCAACCCGAGGGACCGACGATCCCGACGAACTCGCCGGGGCGCACGGCCAAGCTCATCCCCGAGAGCGCCGCGATGCGCCCTTCCTCGTACGTCTTGGTCAGCTCGACGGCCTCGATCACGTGCATCTCACTCATGGCGCAGAGCCTCCATCGGGGAGAGCCGTACGGCGCGAACCGCCGGGTACAGGGCGCCGACCAGCGCGACGCCGAGCGCGATCACCACGCCTCTGACGAAGAGGTCGGTCGGGTACGCGGGCGCGAGCACGCTGCCGATCGCTGGGACGAGCGTGACGAGCCTCGTCGCGCCCACGCCGAGCAGGATCCCGCCGACGGCGCCGAGGAGGCAGAGCGCAAGGGACTCGCCCATCACGAGGCGCACCACGCGGGAGCCCCTCCAGCCCACCGCCCGCAGGATGCCGATCTCCCGCGTGCGCTCGAACACGGACATGATCATGGTGTTCATCACGCCGATCGCGCCGATCACGATCGCGAGCAGCGAGATCGCGAGATTGGCCGCATCCAGCAGCTCGAGGCCCTGGTCGATCTGCGCGAAGTCGTCGGCCGTGCTGATCGCGGCGAAGCGCGTCGAAGCCTCCTCCACGCTTCGCTTCACCGTCTCGACAGTTGCCGCTTCGGCGACCACGACATGGATCGCAGTGAGCACTCCGGGCTTGCGCGCGGCCTCCTGCACCGCAGGCAGCGGCGCATAGGCCCCGCTCGCCTCGAGCCGCGCGGTCGCGTCATGGATTCCCACGACCACGAAGCGCCGGCCCTCGATCTCGACCGTCTCGCCCGGCGCGGCCCCGAGCGACCGGGCGGCGGCGTCGCCGAGCAGGATCTCCGAGCCGTCCTTCGGCAGCCGCCCGGCGGTCAGCCTGAGCCCCATGCCGGCCAGCGCGTCGGGCTCCATCCCCCAGGTGAAGAAGAACGGGTTCGAGCCGACACGCGAGACGAGCAGGAGCCCGCCCCAGGCGTGCCCGATGCCCTCGACGCCCCGCACGATGGCAACGTCGTCCTCCTCGAGCGTGCTGAACGTCATGTCGGCCGCACCCTTCTGCGCGACCATGAAATCGGCCCCGCCGATGTGTGCCAGCTCCTGGGACGAGGCCTTGAGCCCGCTCGTGATCGCGCCGAGCGCGATCACGGTGGTGATCCCGATGCCGATGCCCACCATCGTCAGCAGCGACCGCATGCGATGCCGGACGAGGTTGCGCACGATCAGCGTGGCGAAGCTCACATCCCGAGCATCTGCCGCGCCGGCAGTGCGCACATCGGCGCGGACGCTGATCCTGCCCCCCTGTTTTCACCGATCCGCGCTCGGTGCAACCCGCGCAGTTCGACGCCGGGCGTCGGTAACGTTGGGCTCGTGGACGTGACCGAGGCATCGTTCGACGACGAGGTCGTGAGACGGTCGGCGACCGTGCCCGTCGTGGTCGATTTCTGGGCTGCATGGTGTGGGCCGTGCCGCACCCTGACACCGATCCTGGAGCAAGAGACGGACGCCCGGACGGGTGCCGTCCAGCTCGCCAAGGTCGACGTCGATGCCAATCCCGGGCTCGCGCAGCGCTTCGGCGTCTCGGGCATCCCCGCCGTGAAGGCGTTCCGGGACGGGCGGGTGGTCGCGGAGTTCGTCGGCGCA
>JAOUEK010000454.1 GCA_029858755.1 Thermoleophilia bacterium | reverse complement strand
CCCGCTCCGTGCGCCCGAAGCGCCGGATCAGCGGGACGTCAGTACCCGTTGGAGTCGCCGACCCAGGCGTCGGAGTCGTACCCGCGCTGCTCCCAGAAGCCGGGGGTGAAGTCACGGCGCACCTCGATCCTGTCCACCCACTTGACGCTCTTGTAGCCGTACATCTGCGGCATCACCACCCGGGCGGGCGAGCCGTGCGGGCGAGGCAGCGGGCCTCCGTCCATGTCGAGCGCGAGCATCACGTCCGGGAGCATGGCCTGCTCCATGGTGAGGATGTCGTCGTAGGGCACCTCCGCGGAGACGAAGCGCAGCCACGCCGCGCCCGGCAGCGGCTTCGCCTCGTCGAGCAGCTCCCCGAAGCGCAACCCGCGCCAGTGGACGTCGCTGACCGACCACCCCGTGACGCAGTGGAAGTCGGAGACCTGCTCCACGAGCCCCATCCCGCGGAGGTCGTCGAGCCCGTAGGTGACCGGCCGCTCGACGAGTCCGTCGATGCGGAGCCGGTAGGCGGCCGGGTCGACGTCGGGCATGGAGGAGCCGATCGTGTAGATGCGCCAGCCGCTGGAGGGGACGATCGATGCCACGCCGTCCGGGACGAGACGGCCGAGGGCGCCCACGACGTCGCGGCCCACGAAGAGCCCGGCGACGCCGGCGCCCACGACGCCGAGGAAGGCTGCTCGGCCGATCGCACGTTCGCCCATGCGCATCTTGTAGCGCACGAGTCCTTACGTCCGTCTTACGCCTCGAGCTGGTCGCGGGGCACGGTCGGGAGCAACCGGCGGCCCGCCGCCGTCCGCCTATGCTCTCGGCCTGATGCGGCTCCTCCCACGCCGTCACCGACGAGCGACTCCCGCCGGGCCGTGCCTCGCGGTCACGGCGGCGGGCGGCGAGGCCTGAGCGTGCCCCGGGCGATCAGCGTCACCGGGCTGCGCAAGTCCTACGACGGTCTCGAGGCCGTGCGCGGCATCGACTTCCACGTGGAGGCAGGAGAGATCTTCGGCCTGCTCGGGCCGAACGGCGCCGGGAAGACGACCACCGTCGAGGTGCTCGAGGGCTACCGCACGCGCGACGCGGGCACGGTGGAGGTGCTCGGCGTCGACCCGGCGACCGCCGGCCGCGGGTTCCGCGAGCGGATCGGCGTCGTGCCGCAGCAGGCGGAGCTGTGGCCGATGCTCACAGTGCGCGAGGTGCTCCGCGTCTTCGCCGGCTATTTCCGCCGGCCGCGCGACGTGGACGAGGTGATCGACCTGGTCGGCCTGGGCGAGAAGGGCGGCGCACGGGTGAAGACCCTCTCCGGCGGGCAGCGGCGACGCCTCGATCTCGGGGTGGCGCTGGTGGGCGACCCCGACCTGGTCTTCCTCGACGAGCCGACGACCGGCTTCGACCCCGCGGCGCGCCGTGCCGCCTGGGGCCTGGTGCGCACGCTGCGCTCGCTCGGCAAGACGATCCTGCTCACCACGCACTACCTGGACGAGGCGCAGCAGCTCGCCGACCGGGTGGCGGTGCTGGTCGGCGGCGAGATCGTCGAGTCGGGCACGCCCGCGGAGCTGGTCACCCGAGCGGCGCGGACGGAGGTGCGCTTCCGCCGCGACGGCGAGGAGCACGTGGTCGCCACCACCGAGCCGACGCGCGTCGTGCACGAGCTCACGGGCGAGGCGCTCGCGCGGGGCGTCGAGCTCGAGCACCTCGAGGTGCGCCGGCCGACGCTGGAAGACGTGTACCTGGAGCTCGTCGACGCCAACGGGGACGAGGGCGCGTGACGGGCGCACCGGCCGCCGCCGAGACCGCCGCCGAGCCGTCGCACCGCAGCAGCGGCGGGCTGTTCCTCCACCAGCTCCGCACCGAGCAGCTGACCTTCTGGCGCAGCCGCGAGTCCGCGGTGTTCGTCTTCGTCTTCCCGCTCCTGCTCTACGCGCTGCTCGGCGCCGTGTACAGCTCCGAGATCGACGGGCTGCCGGCCGCCGACGTGCTGCTGGCCGGGCTGATCGGCTACGGCTGCGCCAACACGGCGTTCGCGGGTCTCGCGATCGTGCTCGTGATCCGCCGCGAGAGCGGCGTGCTGAAGCGGCTGGGCGCGACGCCGCTGCCCCGCCCGGTCTACCTCGCGGCCGTGCTCAGCTCCTCGCTGCTCGTCTTCGTGGTGCAGACGGTCGTCCTGGTCGCGCTCGGCGCCGTGCTGTACGGGGCGACGGTCCCCGAGCGCCCGCTCTCCCTGGCCGGGGCCGTGCTCGTCGGCACCGCCTGCTTCGCCGGCCTCGGCCTGGCCGCAGCGTCGCTGATCCGCTCCGCCGAGGGCTCGTCGGCCGCGGTCAACGTCGTCGTGCTGCCGATGGCCTTCCTCTCCGGCGCGTTCGGGCCGACCCGAGACTTCCCGTCCTGGCTGCAGGCGATCGCCGACGTGCTGCCGCTGAAGTACTTCATCGACGTCGTCCGCGGCGTGCTGCTCCGCGACGAGCCCGTGTGGACCGACCCAGGCGCCCTCGCGGTGCTGGCCGTCTGGGGCGTGGCCGGGCTGCTGGTCGCGTGGCGCCGGCTCGGCTGGGAGCCACGCGAGCGGTAGCCGGGCGTC
>JAOUEK010000453.1 GCA_029858755.1 Thermoleophilia bacterium | reverse complement strand
GTCGCGCCGCCCCGGACGCTCGACGGCTTCGTGGACACCCTCGCCCTGCGCGGTGTCGACATCGAGCATCCGTTCCTCGTCCGCTTCTACAACCCGATCGCCGCCATGCCGAGCCACCATCTCGCCTTCGCGGTGGTCACCGGCGGCGGGCTCGCGGCCCGTGCCACATCGCGCGCCGGTCGGGGCGCGTGGCGGGCGTACCCGCCGCTCGTCGCCCTCGTCGTCGTCGCCACAGGCAACCACTACGTCCTCGATGTCGTGGCGGGCGCCGCTCTCGGCACGATCGCGCGGATGCTCACACGATGACTGCAGGCGAGCGCGACCCGCGACTGGAGTGGCGCCGGGTTGCGCTCGGCGGTGTGCTCGCCCTGCTCGTGGGCGCCGGCGTCGTGGTGCTGATCGGGCGGGCCGCGGGCTTCTCGAAGCTCTCGGCGACCCTGCGTGGCAGCGAGCCGGAGTGGCTCGCGGTGTGCGCGGCCGGGCAGCTCGTCGTCTTCGCCGGCTACGCGGGCGTGTACCGGGCTGCCGTCCGCTTCGAGCGGGGCCCGTCGATAGGGCTGCGGCTGTCACTGCGGGTCGTGCTGGCGAGCTTCGGCCTCACGCAGCTCGTGGCCGCCGGCGGCGCGGCGGCCCTTGCGGTCACCTACTGGGCGCTCCGCCGCGTCGGCTTCGCGCGGAGAGATGCCCTCGTCCGGCTGATCGGGCTCAACACCTTCGTCTACCTCGTCTTCGGCCTCATCGGGCTGGGGGCCGGCGTCGCAGCCCTCGTCGTCGGAGAGGCGCCGCTGCCGATGACGCTCTCGTGGATCGTGCTGATCCCGATCCTGCTGCTCGCGGCGCGCTGGTTCACGGCGCCGCGCCGCATCGAGCGCTGGGCACGCGACACGGGCGGCTGGCTCCGGCGAGGCCTCGCGCTCGGCGTGTCTGCCGCCTGGTGGGTGCGCCGAGCGGTCGGCACCCCGGACGGGCGCGCCCTGGCCCCCTGGGCGCTCTGCTACTGGGTCGGCGACATCGCCAGTCTCTGGGGCGGCCTGCGCGCGTTCGGCGTCCAGATCGGGCTCGCCGCGGTCGTCCTCGCGTACGCCACGGGCTACCTCGCGCAGTCGGTGCCGCTGCCGTTCGTCGCCACCGGGGGCGTCGACGCGGCGACCACCTTCGCCCTCACGGCCGTCGGGGTGCCGCTCGAGCAGGCGCTGCTGGGCGTGGTCGCTCACCGCGTCTTCGCGTTCTGGATCCCCCTCGTCCCCGGGCTGATTCTCGCCGCCCTGCTCCCGGCGACCGGCCGACGGCTGGGGCAGGCGGCGACGGCGCGGTCGGGCTGAAGCCCGACTCCGAGGCCGCAGGCCGGGGGTCGGGCGGCTCCGCAGTGAGGCTCCAGCCTCAGCCGGCCGTTCTCGCCCCGCCCTCGCGTCAGTTCGTCGGTGCGGGCCGCTCCATGGTGACGTCGGCGTCGACGTCCTCCACCGGCGGCAGCCGCGTGGCCATCGTCACCGCAGCGGTGGCGTGCGCGTCCTCGAGCATCGTCCGCTCGACCGGGGGCACGAGCCACGACGGGTCGGCGGCCGGGGCCAGCTGTGCCTGCGGCATCGGCGGGGGTGCGGAGAGCAGCTCGTCGCGCAGGCGGTCGGCGCGTGCGGCGGCCCACTCGATCAGCGCCACCAGCACCCATGCGCCGATCATCACGCCGAGGATCGCCACCGCGTCGAGGTCGGCCAGCGCCGCGCCGGCCGCGCATGCGGCGAGGAACAGCCCCTCGAGCAGGAGCCGGGGCACTTGCGGGCTGCGCCGGATCGCCGGCTCGAGCGCGCCCAGCCACTCGTGCGACGCGTCACGCGGCGCAGCGTCCTCGTCCCAGCCTGGGCCGGAGGGCAGCGCGGGCGCGCCGAGCCGGCGCACGTCGGCCTGCAGCGTGTCGATGCGGTCGGCGAGGCGCCGCAGCTCGGTGACGAGCACGTCTGGCTCGTCGCCGTCGCGTGCGGCGTGCGCGGGCTCGCTCACGCGTCCTCCGTAGTCATCTCGTCGATCGCCTCCTGTGCCTTGGCGTGGATGCGGGCACGCCGCTCCGCGAGTGTGCCGCTGTCGGTGTCCACACCGGCCGGCGGCTCCGGGTCGGCCGGAGCCGACCTCGCCTCGTCGAGCTTCTGGCGCAGCTCCGCCGCAGGGTCGGTCGTGGCGACCGCCGCCTCCGGCTCGCCCGCTTCGCGGCGTCGGCCGAGCAGGCGCGCCAACGCGGCGATCCCGACGACACCGGCCGTCCACCTGAGAAGCCTGCCCACGGAGACGATCGTAGCGCGGCCGGGCGACTGCTACCCTTCCCCGGCTTCCTGCTCCGTCCCGTGGCGCCTCGTTCCCGGCGTCGCCAGCAGGCGGAGCCGATTCAGACCGAGGGAAGGAGACAGGGAACCCGTGAACGACTACGAGATCCTGCTGCTGCTCGACCCCGAGCTCCCCGAGGAGGGGCAGGGCGATATCGTCGCCCGTGTCCGCGGCCTCGTCGAGAAGGGGGGAGGCAACGTCGTCCACCACGAGCCGTGGGGGCGTCGGAAGCTCGCGTACGAGATCGACCGCAA
>JAOUEK010000452.1 GCA_029858755.1 Thermoleophilia bacterium | reverse complement strand
AGCGAGACGACGCGCGCTAGATCGCCGAGCCCCCACACCCCGCCGTCCTCCCGGTGTCGACCGCCGAGCGATCACCCAAGCCCCCTGGGATGATCGGGACGTGAGCGACGACTTCGACGCCCGACTCCTCGAGATCCAGGCTCGGCACGACCGGATCTCGGCCGAGATGGCCGAACCCGGCGTTGCCGTCGACCCCGAGAGGCTCCGCTCGCTCGGAAAGGCGTTCGCCGAGCTCGAGGAGATCGTGGCCCCATATCGTGAGTACCGCGAGGCCCTCCGCCAGTCCACCGACGCTCGCGAGATGGCCGCCCAGGAAGACGACGCCGACATGGTGTCGTTCCTCAACGAGGAGGCGGAGCAGGCGCTGATGCGAGCCGGCGAGATCCGCGCCCGGCTCGAGTCGCTGCTCGTGCCCAAGGACCCCAACGACGGCAAGGATGTGATCGTCGAGATCCGCGCCGGCGCGGGAGGGCAGGAGGCCGCGTTGTGGGCCGGCGAGCTGTTCGAGATGTACCGGCGTCTGGCGGAGCGCTCTCGCTGGAAAACTGAGGTGCTCTCCAGCTCCCCGAGCGATCTCGGCGGATACAAGGATGCGGTGCTCGAGATCCGGGGCCGCGACGCGTACGCGCGCCTCAAGCACGAGTCGGGCGTGCATCGGGTGCAACGGGTGCCCGTGACGGAGTCGTCGGGTCGCATCCATACGTCGACGGCGACCGTCGCCGTGCTTCCGGAGGCCGAGGACGTCGAGATCGACATCCGTCCGGAAGACCTGGTGATCGACGTCTACCGGTCGAGCGGGCCGGGTGGGCAGTCCGTCAACACGACGGACTCCGCGGTGCGCATCGTGCACCTGCCGAGCGGCATCAAGATCGAGTGCCAGGAGGAACGGTCGCAGCTGCAGAACCGCGAGAAGGCGATGCGGTATCTGCGCGCCCGGCTCCTGCAGCGGGCGCAGGACGAGGCCGCGGCCAAAGAGGCGGCAGCCCGGCGCTCGCAGCTGGGGTCCGGAGACCGGGCCGAGAAGATCCGCACCTACAACTTCCCCGACGGCCGTGTGACCGATCATCGCATCAAGCACACCTCACACCAACTGAGCGACGTGCTGGAAGGTGGCGAAGAGCTCGACGGCTTCATCGATCGGCTCAATTCCGCCGAACGTGCCCAACAACTCGCCGACGGGCCTTCCGAGGAGGCGTCGTGAGGCCGGCCCAGGTTGCGCGTCGCGCCTCGGAGTACCTGGCACGCCACGACGTCGACGCACCGCAGGCGACGGCAGAGCAGCTGCTCGCGAGTGTGCTGGGCACCGACCGCGCCGGCCTCTATGGGCGGGACGAACCCCTCCGCGCTCCCGAAGCCAAGGCGTTCGGCAGGGCGCTGTGTCGACGCTGCTCCGGCGTGCCGACCCAGCACGTGGTCGGGTGGACCGGCTTCCGGCGGCTGACGTTGCTCGTGCGCGCGGGCGTGTTCGTACCTCGACCCGAGACCGAAGTCGTGGTCGACGCGGCGCTGGAGGCCCTGCAGGGGATCGCGTCCCCGGTCGTCGTCGACGTCGGCACGGGGACAGGTGCGATCGCCCTGTCGGTGAAACAGGAGCGGCCCGACGCGAAGGTGTGGGCCCTCGATCGCTCGGCCGAAGCGGTGATGCTGGCCCGAGAGAACGCCGCGCGGTGCGGCCTGGCGATCGACCTGGCCGAAGGCGATCTGCTCGCGGACCTCGATCCTGAGGCCACCGGGGTCATCGACCTCGTCGTGAGCAATCCCCCCTACGTCGAAGCCAAGGCGTATGGGGAACTACCGGTGGAGGTCCGAGCAGATCCCGTCGGCGCCCTCGTGGGCGGAGTGCCCGTGTACGTCGAGCTGTTCGCGCAGGCGTCGGAGCGGCTGCGGGCGGGCGGTGCCGTCGTCGTCGAGATCGGGGAGGGGCAGGGCGCGGCGGTCCGGCGGGCGGCCCGGGAAGCGGGGGCGGTCGATGTCGCCGTTCGGCCAGATCTCAACGGGCGCGATCGCGTGGTCGTCGCGACGTGGCCGTGACCGATGAGCCCGCGCACGCCGGCCCGGTGATCGAGGCCGCACGAGCGGCACTCGCGGGGCGACTCGTGATCTTCCCGACCGACACGGTCTACGGGCTCGGCACCCGACCCGACGACCCCTCCGCAACCGCACGCGTGTTCGAAGCCAAGCGTCGCACGCGCGATCTCGAACTGCCGGTGCTGGTCTCGACGGTCGAGGCGGCGCGTGAGATCGCCGGATTCGACGACCGGGCCGAGCGACTCGCCCGTGAGTTCTGGCCGGGAGCCCTCACCCTGGTGCTCTCGCGCGCCGACCGCAGCGAGGGGTGGGACCTTGGCGGCGATGTGAGCACGATCGGGGTTCGCGTGCCGGCCCACCCACTGGCGAGAGCAGTGGTGTCTGCGGCGGGTCCACTCGCCGTCACGAGCGCCAACGTGTCCGGCGAAGATCCGATCACCACCTGTGGAGGGCTCCGCGCGGCGTTCGCCGACGTGGTCGCCGTGATGCTGTGCGAGCAGGAGCCGCTTGAAGGCTCGGCGTCGACCGTGGTGGACCTGGCGCACGGTGAAGCCAGGCT
>JAOUEK010000451.1 GCA_029858755.1 Thermoleophilia bacterium | reverse complement strand
TGCACGGTCGGACTCGATCTCGGCACGATGCGCGTCCCTCCAGGCCTCCTCGGCCACCCTCGTTGCCTCGAGCCACTCGGCGCCCGACGTCCGGTGGGGTGTGAGCTCCAGGAGCGCGGAGAGGGCGAGGCGTGCGTCGGAGCAGATCCCGACGTCCGGCACGCGGTTGCGACCCAGCTCGCTCGGGTCGCCGTGGACATGGACGAGCGCTCCCTCGCCGAACGCGCCGTAGCGGAGGCGGAAGTCCAGCGTCGCGCCGACGACGAGGACGACGTCGGCCGCGCCGAGAGCCGCCGAGCGAGCATGCTGGAAGAAGCACGGGTGCTCTGGAGGCAGCGAGCCCCGGCCCGAGCCGTTGAGGAAGACGGGTGCGCCGACCCGCTCCGCCAACGCCGCGAGCGCGCCTGCGGCGGCGTCCCACCAGACCTCCGACCCTCCGACGATCGCAGGCCGCTCGGCACCGCCGAGGAGCACCGCGGCCCGGTGGATCGCGTCCGGGTCGCCGGCGACCGGCACGTCGACGCGCGCCGGCCCGGCCGGTCTGTCCGGGGACGCCTCGTCGAAGAGCACGTCCATCGGCAGCTCCAGGTAGACGGGGCCGCGCGGTCGGGCGAGCGCGTGGCGGAACGCGAGCGCGACGTACTCCGGGATGCGCGAGGCCTGCGCGCAGGTCCCGGCCCACTTCGTGATCGGGCGCATCAGGGCGAGCTGGTCGAACTCCTGGAGCGCGCCGCGCTCCGCCTGCACGAGCGGCCGCGCGCCGCCGATCACGAGCAGCGGCACCCGCGCCGCCAGCGCGCTCGCCACCGCGGTGACGGTGCCCGTGACGCCGGGGCCGGCCGTCACCACCGCGACGCCGCACGCGCGCCGCACGCGCCCCCAGGCCTCCGCCGCGTGCGCTGCGGACTGCTCGTGCCGCACGTCGAGGACACGCACCCGCTCGTGACGACAGCCTTCGTAGATCGGCATCACGTGACCGCCGGACAGCGTGAAGACGACGTCGACGCCCTCGGCCGCGATCGCCTGCGCGACGAGCCAGCCACCCTGCAATCGCCCGCTCACGCGGCGAGCGTACTACCCGACGACGGCGAGGCGCGGTGCTCCTCCGGGACGCGACCTCGCGCGTGCGCCCCCGGGCGAGCGCCGAGGCACGCGCCGGTCGCGAGGCGTGATCACGCCCGGCCGCCACTACAATCGGCCGCCGTGGACCTCGACGTTGTCTTCCTCGGGACGTCCGGGTCGGCGCCGACCGCCAGACGAGCGCCCTCCGCGACGCTCGTCCGCCGCGGAGGCGAGCGACTGCTCGTCGACTGCGGCGAGGGCACGCAGCGACAGCTCCTACGCTCCGACATCGGTCTGGTCGAGCTGGAGGAGGTGTTCCTCACCCATCTCCACGCCGACCACTTCCTCGGCCTGCCCGGGATGCTGAAGACGTTCGCGCTCCGCGGGCGCGAGGTCGCACTGACCGTCTACGGCCCGTCGGGCACCCGCGCCCTGTTCGGCTCGCTCCGCCGGCTCTTCGGGCGCCTCACCTACGAGGTGACCGTCGTCGAGCTCGAGCCGGGAGACGTCCTGCAGCGCGACGGCTACCGCTTGAGCGCGTTCCCCGTAGACCACGGGGTCGACGCCGTCGGCTACTCGATCATCGAGGACCCGCGCCCCGGCCGGTTCGACGTCGACGCCGCCGATCGGCTCGGCGTCCCCTCCGGCCCCGACCGCGGCGCCCTTCAGCAGGGCCGCTCGGTCACCCTCGCCGACGGCCGCGTCGTCACCCCGGCGGAGGTGCTCGGCGAGGGTCGCCGTGGCCGCGTGGCAGTGCTGGCGGGCGACACGGCGCCCACCGCCACCGTCGTCGAGGCCGCCGCCGGCGCCGACGTCCTCGTCCACGAGGCGACGTTCCTGGCCGACGAGCGCGACCGGGCGAAGGAGACGCGGCACTCGACGGCCGCGGAAGCTGCTCTCGTCGCACGGGAGGCCGGCGTGGGACTGCTCGCTCTGACCCATGTCTCCAACCGGTACGGCGGCCGCGAAGTCGAGGAGGAGGCCCGCCAGCTCTTCGCCGACACCGTCGTGCCCCGCGACTTCGACGTCGTCGACGTGCCCTTCCCCGAGCGAGGGCCGCCGGTGCTCGTTCCCCGCGGCGCACGACGTGGGCGCGGCGAGGTAGGGTCCGGGGTATGACGGATCTCGTCCAGCTGACGGTCGCAGGCGATGTCACCGAGGCCGAAGAGGTGCAACGCATCCTCACGGCCGCCGGGATCGACTGCGAGCTCGAGCACGCTGTGCCGGAGCACCCCGCCCAGCACGACGACGCGCCGCTCAAGGTGCTCGTCGCCGACGACGACCTCGACGCGGCACGCGATGCGATCGAGGCGCTCACCGAGCCGGACGAGCTGATCGACGAGGACTGATCTTTCGGCGCAGATCGGGATCCGCCGAGCGGATCCCGATCGCGCGAAGATCCCTGAAGGCGTCCGCTTCGCGGCCGCAGGAGATCGCTGCCCGGTCGCGTCCGCCGCGCACGGTTCGGGATCCGCCGAGCGGAACGCGGATCGCGCGAAGATCCCTGAAGGCGTCCGCTTCGCGGCCGCAGGAGAGCGC
>JAOUEK010000450.1 GCA_029858755.1 Thermoleophilia bacterium | reverse complement strand
CGGCTGATCGAGGAGCTGCGCGAGTCTCGGCGACGCATCGTGTCGGCCCAGGACGACCGCGCGAAGGCGCTCGAGCGCAACATCCACGACGGCGCCCAGCAGCAGCTGGTGGCCCTCGGGATCAAGGCGCGGCTCGCCCGCTCCATCGCCGAGCGAGACCCGCCGAAGGTGGTGGCGATGCTCGAGGAGCTGGAAGCCGACGCGCAGGCCGCTCTGGAGGACCTGCGCGACCTCGCCCGCGGCATCTACCCGCCACTGCTCGCCGACCGTGGGCTCGTCGCGGCGCTCGAGGCACAGGCGAGGAAGTCGCCCGTCGACGTGCGCATCGAGGCCGACGGACTCGGCCGCTACGGCCCCGACCTGGAGTCGAGCGTGTACTTCTCGGTGCTGGAAGCGCTGCAGAACGTGGCGAAGTACGCGGACGCGTCCTCCGTGGACGTCGCGTTGGGGACGGCCGACGGCGAGGTGTGGTTCGCGGTGACCGACGACGGCCGGGGCTTCGACCCCTCGACGTCGAAGCTCGGCACGGGACTGCAAGGCATCGTGGACCGGGTGTCGGCCCTGGGCGGTACCGTCGAGGTTCGCTCGGCACCGGGCGAGGGCACGACGATCAGCGGCCGAGTGCCGGGCGCTGGGTGACGCGGGTCGGCTGCCTCGTCGTGGGGTAGCCTCCAGCTCCACTTTCTCCAGGAGGTCTCCGATGCGCCGTGTCCTCGTCCGCACCGTCTCCGTCCTCGTCGTGCTGCTGATGGCGACGCCCGCGTGGGCCGCCCCCGGCGAGCTCGACACCTCGTTCGGCGGGGACGGCATCGTGGCCGTCGACTACGGCGGCACGAGCGAGGAGTTCTGGCATGGCGCGCCCGACGGCGC
Organism: Thermoleophilia bacterium; assembly: GCA_029858755.1. GTDB lineage: Bacteria > Actinomycetota > Thermoleophilia > Gaiellales > Gaiellaceae > Gaiella. Next base: position 1,735 of record JAOUEK010000450.1, on the reverse strand, counting down.
CAAGATCGTCGCCGCCGGCGCCGTCGACGACGACTTCGCGGTGGCGAGGCTGCGCCCGGGCGGGGCTCCCGACCCCGACTTCGGCGGCGGCGACGGTCGCAGGACGATCGACTTCGGCTTCGAGGACGGCGCCTACGGGGTCGCCGTGTATCCGACCGGCCGGGTCGCCGTCGTCGGTTGGGCCAACGACGCGGGTGGCGACGCCCGCCTCGCCGTCGCCCGGCTGCGCCCCAGCGGGAAGCTCGATCGAACGTTCAGCGGCGACGGTAGGACGACGGTCCGCTCACCCGACGGTCTGCCGGTCTACGCCTACGACGCGGTGGTGCAGCCCGACGGCAAGCTCGTGGTCGTCGGCGAGTCCTACGACGGAGGCGACGGCCGCTTCGTGGTCTGCCGGTTCACGCGGAAGGGTCGCCTCGACCGAGCGTTCCACCACGACGGTAGGTTGACGCTGAACGTCGGCCCCGGCGTCGACGGCGCCTGGCGGGTCGCACTCACCGCCGATGGGCAAATCGTGGTCGCGGGATGGAGCGAGGGCGCCAGCTATCGGACCGCGGTGGCGAGGTTCCTGCCCAACGGTCGGCGCGACACCTCGTTCAGCAAGGACGGCATGCGGGTGCTCGACCTCGCGCCGGGCTACGACTCGGCCGTCGGGCTCGGGCTCGCCCGCGACGGCGGCGTCGTGATCGGCGCGCGCGCCGACAACGGCGGCGAGGATCCCCACATCGTGAAGCTCACCGCTCGAGGCAAGAACGACCCGTCGTTCGGAGGCGGCGACGGCATCGTGTCGAACTTCGCCGACGGCTACACGCTCGTCGACATCGGCATCCGGAGCGACGGCCGCATCCTCGGCGTGACCTCGAGCGGGGCCGCCATCGCGGCGTTCCTCGTGTCGCGCATGGGCGTGTTCGGCGCCGGCTACGGGCTCGTGGTCACCGCCACCAACGCGGAGATCGAGGCCATGTACGTCGACGCGAAGGGCCGCCCAGTGATCACGGGACGTGAGGGCGGGGAAGCCTCGATCATCCGGCTCAAGGCGTAGGGGCCGCTCCGCCGGTCGCCAGTCGTACCTCGGCGAGCCGCGACTTCACGACCTTCTTCACGAGCGTCACGGGCAGGCGTTGCCCGTACTGGAAGCTGATCGTTCCTTTGCTCGTGACGAGGTCGCCGAGCCCGTCGCGGTAGTCGATCATCGAGATGACGGTGCGCTCTTTGATGCCGAGCCCTCTACCGGTCCGTCGCGTCGGCACGACCTTCAGCTCGATGCCCGCTCCCGGGAAGTCGGCTTCCGGGAGCGAGTTCCTCGGGATGCCGAAGAACGCCTCGACCGCGTGACCGACCTCGGACTTCCCGGTGTGCCGTCGACCGCGGAGAAGGTTGAACCGAGCACTCCAAGCCGGCTCCCTTCGAGTGTGCTCGCGAGCTCCCAGATCTGGTCCTGGCTGGCCGTCCGGTAGTCGAAACCCATGTGCTAGGAGCGTAGTCAGAACTGACAACCGGTTGTGCCCTCACCGCGTGTCGCAAGTTCGATTCTTCCCTAGGGCACCACGGGAAGCGGAGGAGTCCGCCCTGCCCCGGGACGACTCCGATCACAGCGTGCTAGCGGAGGAGCGCGCCCACGGACCTCATCGTGTCGCTCAGGCGATCGGCCAGCGCGGTCGCGAGCCAGCGGTGGAACTCGGCGGCGAGCTCGGGCTGCTCGGCCTCGAGCCTGCTGATCGAGTCGGCGGGAAAG
>JAOUEK010000449.1 GCA_029858755.1 Thermoleophilia bacterium | reverse complement strand
TGCTCTTTCTCGACGTCGACGACTTCAAGACGGTCAACGACAGCCTCGGTCACACCGCGGGCGACGAGCTGTTGATCCAGATCGCGGAGCGGCTCAGCGACGGCCTCCGCAGCGCCGACACGCCGGCCCGCCTCGGCGGGGACGAGTTCGCACTGCTGCTCGAGGACACCCACGGGGCCGAGGGAGCCGGCCGGGTCGCCGATCGCCTGCTCGAGGACCTCGAGAGGCCGATCCCCCTCGGTGAGACGGTCGTCCAGGCGCGTGTCAGCATCGGCATCGTCGTCGCCAGGGCGGGCCAGACGGCCGACGAGCTACTGCGCAACGCCGACGTCGCCATGTACTGGGCGAAGCAGCGGGGCGGGCACCGCTACCAGCTGTTCGAGCCGCAGATGCACGAGGCCGCCCTCACGCGCCTCGAGTTGAAGCACGACCTCGCGCGGGCGTTCCACGCCGACGAGCTCGAGCTGGCCTTCCAGCCCCTCGTCGACCTGGAGACGGGCAGGATCGTCGCGCTCGAGTCGCTGCTGCGCTGGACGCACCCCGTCCGCGGCCCGATCTCCCCGGCGGAGTTCGTGCCGCTCGCGGAGGAGACCGGCCTGATCAACGACATCGGGAACTGGGTCATCCAGCGGGCGTGCCGTGAGACGCGGGCCTGGCAGATGGCCATGCCCGACCACGCGAAGCTGGCCGCGAACGTCAACCTGTCTGCGCGACAGGTGCTGCAGCCGACCTTCCGCAACGACGTGATGGGGATCCTCGCGGAGACCGGGCTCGCGCCGGAGCGGCTCGTGCTGGAGATCACCGAAGGGACGTTGCTCGAGGACGTGGAGGGCGTCAGCGCCCGCCTCGCCGAGCTGCGCGGCCTGGGCATCCGCATCGCGATCGACGACTTCGGCACCGGCTTCTCGTCGCTCGGCTACCTCCAGCGCTTCCCCGTCGACGAGCTGAAGATCGCGAAGGAGTTCGTGGACGAGGTCACCGACCCGCGTCGCGCCCGCCTCGTCGAGGCGATCGTCACGCTCGCCCGGTCGCTCGACCTGGGCACCGTCGCCGAGGGCATCGAGACCGAGGAGCAGCGCGACCGGTTGCGCGAGCTCGGTTGCCAGCTCGGCCAGGGCTACCTCTTCGCCCGCCCGGTGGCGGCCGGCGCGGTGCCCGCGCTCCTGCGCGGCCCGCTCACGCACGCCGCGTAGCACCGCTGCGGGGGCGAAGCCGAGCGCCGGGTAGACTCGGCCGCGACGACCCGCCGCGCGCCCGGAACGGTGCGGGGCATCCCGACACTGCGAACGAGAAGGCTGGATGATGGCTACGACCAAGCGCTTCGACGTCAAGGACCTCGCCCTGGCCGCGGAGGGCGTGCGCCGGATCGAGTGGGCCGACCGGCAGATGCCGGTGCTCGCTGCGATCCGCGAGCGATTCGAGCAGGAGCGGCCGCTCGCCGGGTATCGCGTCTCGGCGTGCCTCCACGTGACGACGGAGACGGCGAACCTGATGCGCACGCTGCAGGCGGGGGGCGCCGACGTCGTCCTCTGCGCCTCCAACCCGCTCTCCACCCAGGACGACGTGGCAGCTGCGCTCGTGGACGCGTTCGGCTGCAGCGTCTACGCGATCAAGGGTGAGGACAACGACACGTACTACCGCCACATAGAGGCGGCAGTCGACCACCGTCCCCACATCACCATGGACGACGGTGCCGATGTCATCGGCGTGCTCCACTCCCATCGCCGGGAGCAGCTCGGCGACGTGATCGCCGGCACGGAGGAGACGACCACCGGGGTGATCCGCCTCAAGGCGCTGGAGCGCGACGGGAAGCTCGGCTTCCCCGTGATGGCCGTGAACGAGGCGCGCACGAAGCACCTCTTCGACAACCGCTACGGCACCGGCCAGTCGACGATCGACGGCATCGTCCGGGCGACGAACGTCCTCCTCGCGGGCAAGCGCTTCGTCGTCGCCGGCTACGGCTGGGTCGGCCGCGGTGTCGCCATGCGCGCCCGCGGCATGGGTGCCAACGTGATCGTCACCGAGGTCGACGCGATGCGTGCCCTCGAGGCCCTGATGGACGGCTTCGAGGTGCTGCCGATGGAGGCGGCCGCCGCTGTCGGCGACGTGTTCTGCACCGCCACCGGCGACAAGCACGTGATCGCGCGAAGCCACCTCGAGCGGATGAAGGACGGCGTGATCCTCGCCAACACGGGGCACTTCAACGTCGAGATCGACATCCCCGCCCTGCGCGATCTCGCCGTCGAGACCCGCGAGGCGCGCCAGTTCGTCGACGAGTTCACGCTCCCCGACGGGCGCCGCCTCTACCTGCTCGCAGAAGGGCGGCTGGTCAACATCTCGGCCGCCGAGGGGCACCCCGCGCTCGTGATGGACATGTCGTTCGCGAACCAGTCGCTCGCGGCGGAGTACGTCGTCCAGCACGCGGGCGAGCTCGAGCGCAAGGTGTACGTCGTGCCCACGGAGATCGACGAGGAGATCGCACGGCTCAAGCTGGCGACGATGGGCGTCGCGATCGACACGCTGACCGAGGAGCAGGCGCACTACCTCTCGAGCTGGGACGAGGGGACGTAACGACCCGGGGCGACGACCCCGGGCTGCGAGATGAGC
>JAOUEK010000447.1 GCA_029858755.1 Thermoleophilia bacterium | reverse complement strand
CCTCGCCCGGGCTTTGCCGTCGACCGCATAGGTTGGGCGCGCCGCGTGGACGCGGCGCGTGTCAACCGACGAAGGGTGGAAGACGTGCAGACGACGACAGACCGTGTCACGCACGCGGCTCGCTGGGAGGGCGCGCTCCGGCGCTGGCTGACCCACGAGCGCGCCAGTGCCTCCGCGGCGGGCGCCCGCGGCCCTGGCGGCAACGCCCGACTCACGGCCACCACGGGGCTCGTGCTGCTGGCCCTCCTCGCCGTCGAGGGCGTCACGCTCGTCGCGATGGGGCCGCTGCTGTCGGTGCACGTCTTCGTCGGCGTGCTCCTGATCCCGCCCGTGCTGCTCAAGCTCGCGAGCACGGGATACCGCTTCGTCCGCTACTACACGCGAGATCGCGCCTACCGGGCGGCGGGTCCCCCGCACACGGCGCTCCGCCTCCTCGCCCCGCTGGTCGTCGCGTCGACCGCGGCGCTGCTCGGCACCGGCGTGCTCATGCTCGTGCTCGGCCCGCCCGCCCGGTGGCTGGTCGCTGCGCACATCGTCAGCTTTGCCGTGTGGGTCGGCGCCGTCGGCGTGCACGTGCTGGCGCATCTTCCGCGCGTCGTCACGCTGAGCTCCGCGGACGCGCGAGGCCCACGCCCCGAGCGCCACGGCGTTCATCCTCGGCGCGTCGTCGTGGGCGCGGCGCTCGTGATCGGGCTCGCCGCCGCCGTGGTGGCGCTCCCTTCCGCCGTGCCCTGGCACGCGCTCGTCGGCTGAGGTCGCGGCTGCGCGACGGCACGTCGACGTCGGAGCGGGCCGCGCCACCGCGCAGCCCGCTCCTGCGCGACGTCAGCGAACGTAGAAGTCGACGAACTGGCCGGCCTTGTAGTGGCCCGGCAGGTTGCAGAGGAGCGAGTAGTGCCCCTTCTTCAGCGTCAAGGTCAGCTTCTTCGTCTCGCCCGGCTTGACCGTGGCGATCTCGCCGACGTTCCCCGCCTCGCTGGCCTCGCCTCCGTGGCTGAGCAGGTCGCCGGCCGGCTTGGCGGTCTTCAGCACCACGAACTCGTGCTCCATCTTGCCGACGTTCTTCACCACGAACACGACCTTGCCCGCGGGCGCCGCCTGCTTCGCCAGCAGGACGTTGAACTCGTTGAGCTTGACTCCGACCGTCTTCCCGGTCGTTACCGCCCCCGCCGCTGCCACGCCGATCGTGGCAGCCGCGGCGACGGCGACCAGGGCAATGAGTGAGCGCATTTGGCTCTCCTTACCGTAGGGATTGACTGGAGGATGGCGACTCGTCGGCCTCTCACGCCAGATCCGTGCATCCGGTGAGGCTCCGCGTCGGAGACCGGGCGGGTGCGAGGGATCGAGCGAACGAGGGGTAGGCTAGCGGTCCGGGCCCGTAGCTCAGCTGGTCAGAGCAGCCGACTCATAATCGGTTGGTCCCTGGTTCGAGTCCAGGCGGGCCCATGAAGGACGCGACGCGTGAGAAGCGGCGCGCGACCGCTCGGCGGGCCGGATCGTGGGACGGCACCCGGCGCCGACGCGTCAGCGGGAGACGGTGGTGAAGGCTCGGCCGCCGTTGCGGGAGAGCAGCAGACGTCCTGATTCGAGCACGACGGCGACCCTCTCGTTCGTCGCCGCGAGCGCGGTCGGGGTCCCGCCGAGGGCCGCGCGGCGCGAGAACCTGCGTCCCCCGTCGGACGAGACCAGGACCGTTCCGCCTGCGTCGACGAGCACGATCCGAGTCCGGGACGGCCACGCGACGAGACCGGGCCCGATGCCGCGCCTCAGCATCCGGTAGGTGAGGCCGCCGTCCGGCGAGATCTGCAGGCCGTCGGCGGTGCTGGCGACGACGCGACCGGCCGAAGGGCCGAGCGCGAGGTCGTTCGCACCGTCCGGGACGGGGCGCGGCGTCCATGTCCGCCCACCGTTCGTGCTCGCAAGCAGGCGTCTGCCGACCACATCGAACGCCATCACCCGGGCACCCTCGGCACATACGGGACGACGAGGCCCGTCGGGCTCGCCGTCGGCCCTCACGCAGCCATTGTGGGAGCTGGCGAGTCACGTGATGCTTCGGCGGCGAGAGAGGGGTTGACTGCGCGGCCCGCCGCTGGCTCGTCAACACGCGTTCGTGCAGCGGTGCTCGGGGTGCGGGCGGGGACGTCCGACCGGCGTGACGCGCAGAGCCCGAGGCCGTCGGGAAGGGCTCCGTGGATCGCACAGGCGTCGTTACGGGCGCACCCGGATGTCCCCTCGCCATGACGGGACGCATACTCACGGTGAGCGAAGGAGGTGAGGTGGATGAGCGCAACGGTTCCCGCGGGGGGCCACGTGTCGACGCCTGGTGGGAGCGCGCCGGGGCAGGCTGACCTCGACGTCACGCTCCGCGAGCAGGCGATCGCGAACCTCAAGCGTCAGAGGAAGTTCGTCGCGGACATCGTCGCGTACGTGACCGTCAATGCCGTGCTCTGGCTCGTCTGGGCGTTGACCGACGGCTCGACGGGCGGCGGGTTGCCGTGGCCGGCGTGGGTCTCCGCCATCTGGGGCATGTTGCTGATCGGCGACGCGTGGAGGGCCTACGGGCCGTGGCCCAAGGGCCTGCGCGGCGGCATCACCGAGATGGACATCG
>JAOUEK010000448.1 GCA_029858755.1 Thermoleophilia bacterium | reverse complement strand
CTGCGGCGGAGGCGAGCGCGGCCTCGACGTGCGCGGCGCAGGCGAGGGCAAGCGCATCGGCACCGGGGAGGCCGACGACCTGGACACCGAGCGGCAGCCCGGAGGGGCCGGCCCCGGCCGGCACCGCGATCGCGGGCCCGCCGAGAGCCGACCACGCCCGGTTGAAGACCGGGTCGCCGGTGGTCGCGGCGGGCGGCGCCTCGCCCGGTGCCGCGGGCACGACGAGCCCGTCGAGGCCGTCGAGCACGGCAGGAAGCGCGGCGCGGCACTCGCGGAGGTGCGCTCTGGCGGCGTCGTAGTCGGAGAGCGGCATCGCCGACCCAGCGTCGAGCATCTGCAGCAGCCGGTCGCCGATCAGCCCTCGCGACCGCCTGTGCTCGTCGGCGAGGCAGCGGGCGATCTCGAACGTCCAGATCACGTGCTGCGCCTCGACGAGACCGGCGAAGACGTCGGGGAGCTGCACGAGGCGTGGGCGAGCGCCCGCGCGCTCGAGCACCCCGGGCAGCGACTCGAAGAGCGCCACCGTCTCCGGTTGCGCCGCGGGCCACTCGTGCGTGAGGCAGATGCCGAGTCGCGGTGCCGGCGCCTCCCCGGGGAGCCGAAGCGCCCGGCCCGACAGCGCGCCGACGACCAGGGCGGCGTCGGTGACGGTGCGCGTGACCACGCCGACCGTGTCGAACGACTCCGAGATCGCCTTCACGCCGACGCAGGGCAGCGTCCCGTGGCTCGGCTTGTAGCCGACCACGCCGCAGAAGGCACCGGGCCGCACGATCGAGCCGGTGGTCTGGGTAGCGAAGGCTACGGGCACCATCCCCGCGGCGACGGCGGCCGCCGAGCCGGACGACGAGCCGCCCGGCGTCCGCGTCGGGTCGTGCGGGTTCACGGTCGGGCCCGGTTGCCACGCGGCGAACTCCGTGGTCACGAGCTTCCCGAGCGGCAGCATCCCGCACCGCCTCGCGATCGCCACGGGGGCGGCGTCGGTCGCGGGTCGGTGCCCCGCGTAGATCGGCGAGCCGTACGCGGTCGGCATGTCGTGCGTGTCGAAGATGTCCTTCACCCCGAGCGGCACGCCGTGCAGCGGGCCTCGTGCAGCGGCCGGCACCGCGTCGAGCGCGCGCGCGGCGGCGAGCACGGCCTCGGCGTCCACGTGCACCCAGGCGTGGAGCACCGCGTCGCCGGCCGCGATCCGCTCCAGGCAGTCGCGCGCGACGGCCTCCACGGTGGTGCCGCCGGACGCGATCCGGTGCACGGTCTCCGCGACCGTGGGCGCCGATCCTCGCGATCCCGCGAAGCCCGCCATGTGAGCTGCAACCTATCCGGCAGCGCCACGTTCGATCCGCCGACTCAGCGGGACCGTGGCCGACCAGGCCGATGCTCAGCGTGCTGCTGAACCCGGGCTGCGCCTACGGGACGACGACGAGCTTCGTTCCGACGCCGTCTGCCTGTCGGCGCCACGCGTCGTCGACCTTGTCGAGCGGGACGCGCTCCACCTCGAGGCGGATCTCCCCCGCGATCGCGTGGCTCACGAGCCGCTGATAGTGCTCGGCGAGCTCGTCGGCGGGGACGGCGAAGTTCGTGTGCCCCAGGATCGACAGGTTCTTGAAGCGCACCGTCGCCGATGCGAGCTCGGCCGTCGCGCCCGCCGACTGGCCGAGGTTGACGATCGTCGCGCGCGGAGCGGCAGCCTGGATCGCAGCGGCTGCCGGCTCGCCCCACAGCGGGTCGAAGACGTAGCTCGGGCCCTCGCCGCCGAACGCCTCCCGGAATGCGGCCACGAGGTCGCCCGACTCGTCGAGGCGGAGCGTCGCATCGGCGCCGCAGGCCGCGGCGCGCTGAAGCCCCGCGTCGCTGCGGCCGGCCGCGACGACCCGGGCTGCACCGAGCAGCTTGGCGGCCTGAACGGCGACGAGCCCGACCGAGCCCGTGGCGCCCAGCACGAGCACGGTCTCTCCGCCGGCAAGGGGGGCGCGCCACGCAAACGGCAACCAGCCGGCAAGCCCGGCGATCCCCATCGCGGCGGCAAGCGCGACATCGGCGCCCTCGGGCACCTCGATCACGTGTGCGTCACCGACCGCTGCGCGCTCGGCCATCGCACCGTTCGCCGTCCGCCCCAGCGAGCCACCGAAGATCCAGACCACCCTGCCATCGGCTGTCCGCCCGACGGCCTCGCAGCCGGGAACATAGGGCAGCTCCGGATGCCCGGTCGCGAGAGCGCCACGCGACACCGCGAGGTCGATGGGGTTGAGCGGAGCCGCCAGCACGTCGATCGCCTCGCCCACCGGCTCGCCGACCTCGCCGACCTCGGCCGCCGCGCCGACGCTACGGATCACCGCCGCCCTCACACGGTCACTCTACTGTCGAGAGCCGGCACCGTGCGAGCGGGGCCGAAACGGCCGCGAGGAGAAGGAGAGAGACGAGACGACGGACGGCGTCGAGGAACCTGCACGCCAGTGACTCGACGCGCAGGGTGCCACGGGTTCCGATCGCCCGTTACATTCCCGTCGGCAGGGGATCTCAACCGACATCGAGTCGACAGGGCCTTCCCAGGCCCGTCCCCAAGGCAGAATCCCACAACAAGCCCGCCCGGGCGGTTAGCTCAGCTGGTCAG
>JAOUEK010000446.1 GCA_029858755.1 Thermoleophilia bacterium | reverse complement strand
TCTGCAGGAGGACGCGCACGAGCAGATCGTGCCGCTGCTGATCGACTTCCTGGCGCGGACGCCGTGACCGAGTTCGTGTCGACGGTGCCGATCATCCCCGCCCGGGACGTCGCCGCGGCGGCGGAGTGGTATCGGGATCAGCTGGAGTACGACGTGGTGCACATCGAGCCCGAGTACGGCATCGTGCGGCGCGGCGAGTCGTCGATCCACTTCTGGGGTCCGAGCGGCATCGCGCCGGAGGCGTCCAACACGATGATCCGCGTCGGCGTGCGCGGGATCGACGACCTCTACGCGGAGTACTCCGGGCGCGGGATCGTGCACCCCAACGATCCGCTGACGACCAAGCCCTGGAACCTCCGCGAGTTCTCGGTCGGCGACCGCGACGGCAACCTCGTGACCTTCTTCGAGCCGCCCGCCGGCGGGGTCGCGGGGGGCGAGGGATGATCCGCCTCGGCCGCATCTCGTACGTGAACATGGCGCCGGTCTTCTTCCGGCTGGAGCACGAGGTGCAGGAGGTGACCGGCGTCCCCACCGAGCTCAACCGGCTGGTCATGTCCGGGGGGCTCGACGTGGCGCCGATCTCGTCCGTCGAGTATGCGCGCCACGCCGACCAGCTCCGGCTGCTGCCGCGGCTGTGCGTCTCGTCGGAGGGGGCGGTCGACTCGATCCAGCTCGTCACCCGAGCGCCGCTCGCGCGCGTGCGCACGGTCGCGGTGACGCCGGAGAGCGCGACGTCGGTGGTGCTGACGAAGGTGCTCCTGCCGCACGCCGAGCACGTGCCGCTGGGCGAGGAGGCCGAGGCCCGGCTCCTGATCGGCGACGCCGCGCTGCGGAGCGCGTTCGAGGACCCGACACCGCACTACGACCTCGGGCGCCTGTGGCTGGAGCGGACGGGGCTGCCGATGGTCTTCGCCGTGTGGGCGGCGCCCGAGCCGGTGGTGCCGGGCCTCGCCGAGCTGCAGGACTCGCTCGTCGCCTCGGTGCGCATGGCGCGGGCCGAGCCGGAGCTCTTGGCGCGCGAGGCGAGCGCCGCGTACGGGTACCCGGCGGGGTTCCTCGCCCGCTACTTCGAGAAGCTCCGCTACAGCTTCGGCCCCCGCGAGCGCGCCGGGCTCTACACCTTCCTGGAGATGGCGCGCGACGTCGGCGAGCTCGACCACGTGCCCGAGCTCCGCTTCGTCGCCGACGCGGTGAGGGTGCGGCCGTGAGCGCCGCGCCGCGCCAGGAAGCCGTGCCGGTCCCTTCTCGCGCGCTGTCCCCCGTGGCCACCGTGCTGGAGAAGGCGCTCGACGGGGAGCGGATCGGCGACGACGATGCGCTGACCCTGCTGCGCTCCCGTGACCTCGTCGCAGTGGGCCGGACGGCGAACGAGCTTCGCAACAGGCGCAACGACCCGGGCCGCGTCACCTTCATCGTCGACCGGAACATCAACTACACGAACGTCTGCTACACGGACTGCGACTTCTGCGCCTTCTACCGCAGCCCCGGCGACACGCGCGAGGCCTACCTGCTGCCGAAGCCGGTGATCTTCAAGAAGATCGAGGAGACGCTCGCGATCGGCGGCACCGGGGTGCTCATGCAGGGCGGTCACCACCCCGACCTCGACATCGCCTACTACGAGGATCTCTTCCGGTCGATCAAGAGCCGCTACCGGGTGCACCTGCACTGCCTCTCGCCGCCCGAGGTGCAGCACATCGCCCGGCGCTCCAAGCTCACGGTGTGGGAGACGCTCTCGCGACTGCGCGACGCGGGGCTCGACTCGCTCCCCGGGGGCGGCGCAGAGATCCTCGTCGACCGCGTGCGCGACATCATCGCGCCGAAGAAGACGACGGCCGACGAGTGGCTCGGCGTGATGCGCGAGGCGCACAGGCTCGGCATGTCGACGACGGCGACGATGATGTACGGGCACGTGGAGACGCTCGAGGAGCGCGTCGAGCACATGCGCCGCGTCCGCGAGCTGCAGGACGAGACCGGCGGCTTCCGCGCCTTCATCTCGTGGACCTTCCAGCGCGACGGCAACCGCCTCGACGACGTCGTCCGCGACGACGACATGCCGACCTCGTTCGACTACCTGCTCACGCAGGCCGTGTCGCGGGTCTACCTCGACAACGTGCCGCACATCCAGTCGAGCTGGGTCACGCAGGGGATGAAGATCGGCCAGGTGGCGCTCGAGTTCGGCGCCGACGACATGGGCTCGGTGATGCTGGAGGAGAACGTGGTCTCCGCAGCCGGCACCACTCACCGCACGTCGACCGACGAGCTGGCGCACCTGATCCGCGCCACCGGACGCACCCCGGTGCAGCGGGACACGCTGTACCGCGAGGTCAGGTCCTTCTAGGTCAGGCGGCCGGCCTCGCCGACTCGGGCGTGTCCGGAAAGGACGTGCTCGTGTCAGGAAGCGAGCTCGTCAAGGGCGAGGCCGTGCCGACTTCATGCCCAGCTCTCCACCGAGCCGTGTGGCGGCGCCGTTCTCTCCCGATGCGGTGTCCGACACCGGTAGACACCGATAGGACGGCGTCTGACATGGGTGCCAACGGCGTCAGGCGTCGACCGGTGCGGGCACGGCGGCTCGGTACCGCTCCATCGCCTCGATATCGTCGCCCGCGGTCACGT
>JAOUEK010000445.1 GCA_029858755.1 Thermoleophilia bacterium | reverse complement strand
GAGGCCCTCCCGCCAGTGGGGCAGGCGCGGCGCGCCCTTCTCGCTGCGCAGCACCGAGCAGGCGGGGCGCGGTGCCGGCCGGCCGAGCTCGGCCGTGGTGACCCGGCGCACCCGGCAGCGCACGCCGGCCTCGGCGAAGATCGCCTCCGCGAGCTCGGCCCACGTGCAGTCGCCGTCGGCGGCGACGTGCCAGACGCCGAAGGGGGCGCCGGCGTCGACGAGCGACCTCGTCGCCTCCGCCAGGTGCCCGACGTACGTGGGGCAGCCGCGCTGGTCGTCGACGACCGCGACCTCGTCGCGCTCCGCGCCGAGGCGCAGCATCGTCCGCACGAAGTTGTGCCCCGTGGGGCCGAACAGCCACGACGTGCGCACGATCCAGGCCCGGTCGCCCGCCGCGGCCTCGCCGTGCAGCTTCGTGCGGCCGTACGCCGAGCGGGGCCGCGGCCCGTCCGACTCGACGTACGGCTCCCCCTTCTCCCCGTCGAACACGTAGTCGGTGGAGTAGACGACGAGCGGGACGCCGAGCGCGGCGGCGTGAGCGACGCCGCCGACGTTGACGGCGGCCGCGGCCTGCGGGTGGGCCTCCGCGCCGTCGACGTCCGTCCAGGCGGCCGTGTGCAGCACCAGGTCGGGCCGGTGCAGGGTCGCCGGCGCGGGTTGCCGCACGTCCCACGCCTCGCGCGCGAGCGCGGTGACGTCGTCGTCGCCGAAGGCCGCCCGGAGCGCCGTCCCGAGCTGCCCCCCGGCGCCCGTGATCAGGACGCGGCGGCGTCCCTCGCGGAGAGGATCGGCGTCGTCGTGCTCCACAGGTGCGCCACCCGGGGGTCGTCCCACGGGATGCCGTGCTCGTCGGGGTCGGAGGGGTCGTACTCCTCGGTCACGTGGTAGCAGAACAGCAGGTCGGTGAGCGCCTCGAAGCCGTGGGCATGGCGGCCCGGGATGTAGAGCGCGACCGGGTTCGCGTCGCCGATGTCCTCGGTGAAGGCCTCCCCGGTGGCGCGGTCGAGCACGACCACCCTCGCCGCGCCCGTGAGGCAGGCGAAGAGGTCGTCCTGTCCTCGCTCGTGGTAGTGCAGGCCGCGGATCACGCCGCGTCGCGAGAAGGAGACGTTCGTCTGCACGGTGGGTCGCGGCAGCGAGCTCTCGCGCCGTACCTCCTGGAACCAGCCGCGCCCGTCCTCCACCCGGCGCAGCGGGATGCGGATCAGCCCCTCGACCACGTCAGAGGTTCACCCCGGTCTTCTCGACCAGGCGCCCGATCTCCGCCAGGTGCTGCCAGTGCTTGCCGGCGTCCTCCCACCAGCCGCGCACCTCGACCACGTCGAGGCGGCCCTCGTGGGCGTAGTGGCGGTTGACGTCGGTGATCTCGAGCTCGCCCCGCGCCGACGGCTCGAGCGCGTCGATCACGTCGAACACGTCGGGCGGGTAGCAGTAGAGCCCGACCACCGCATGGCTCGTGGGGGGAGCGGCGTAGCGCGTGTCCACCACGCCCGCCTTCTCCACGATGTCGACGACCCGCCCGTCGTCGCCGTAGACGACGACGCCGAACTGCTCCGGGTCGGGCACCTCCTTCACGAACACGAGGGCGCCTTCGCCGCGCGCCCCCCACGCCCCGATCTCGGCGGCGTGCGAGCGCTCGAAGATGTTGTCGCCGAGGACGACGACGAGCTTCTCTCCCCGCGTGAACTCCCGGGCCATGCCCACCACCTGCGCGATGCCGCCGGCCTGCGTCTGCACCTTGTACGAGAGGTCGAGGTCGAGCAGCGGCTCGGCCGAGCCCCGCGCGGCGAGCCGACCGTCACCGAGCAGGTCGATCATCTGGCCCGCGTGCCCCTTGCCGGTGACGACGAGCACCTCGCGCACCCCCGCGCGCTGCAGGAGCTGCAGCGGGTAGTAGATCATCGGCCAGCGGCCGACGGGCAGCAGGTGCTTGTTCGCGACCCGGGTCAGCTCCCCGAGCCTCGTCGCCTCGCCGCCCGCGCAGACCAGCCCTCGCATCGCGCTCGGATGCTACTCGGCCGGCCACGCCGGCACCGGCTCTCCGCTCCGCCGGGTGGTCAGCGAGAGCACCTCGAGCGCCTTGAAGGCGAGCTCGACCGCCGGGCCGACACCGAGCGCGAATGCGATCGTGCCGACGCCGACGGTGCCGCCGAGGGCGAAGCCGGCCACCGTCGCAGCGAGCTCGAGCGCCCCCCGGACGATGCCCATGCGCGTCCCGGAGCGCCGCGCGAGCACCAGCATCAGCGAGTCGCGGGGCCCTGCGCCCATCGCCGCGCCGATGTAGAGGCCCGAGCCCATGCCGATGACTAGGATGCCCCCGGCGAGGGCGACCACCCGCACCCCGAGGCCGCTGTCGGAGACGCGGTCGACGGCGCCGACGGCGATCAACCCATCGACGAAGGTGCCGACGAGCACCGCGTTGGCCACGGTGCCGGGCCCGACCCGGGCGCCGAGCGCCCACGCGACCGCGAGCACGCAGACGGCGACGGCGACGTTGGCGGCGCCGAACGAGAGGGGGGTGTGCCGGCTCACGCCCTGGTTGAGCACGTCCCACGGCGAGAGGCCGAGGCCGGACTCGAGGATCAGCACGATCCCGAGCGCGAAGACAGCGAGC
>JAOUEK010000027.1 GCA_029858755.1 Thermoleophilia bacterium | reverse complement strand
GCTGTGTCGCTGCACTGTCGTCCCGGGCTCGTACGCGACCCGGCCGAGGAAGACCTGGTCGCCCGCGATCGCGTGCAGTTCGACCGTGGGGAAGATCCGCCACGGCTCGACGCCGTTCCACGTCCGGAACGCGCTCATGCGGTCGTCAGCGGCGTGGCCCGGCCGAAGGGCGGGGTCAGGCTGAAGCCTGACCCCGGGGGTGAGGCTTCAGCCTCACCCCGCCGTTCGCCTCCTCTCATGCGGGCACCTCGAAGCGGATGCCCCCGTCCGAGACGGCGTTCACCGAGAGCTCCTCGTCGAAGACGACGAGCTTGCCCGCTCGCCGCGGCTCCGCCTTCGCGGCGAGCGCCCGCAGCACCTTCTCCGGCGTGATCGGCAGCTCCGTGACCCACACGCCGACCGCGTCGTAGACAGCGGCGGCGATCGCCGGCGGCTGGCCGTTGTTCGCCATCTCGCCGATCCCCTTGGCTCCGTACGGGCCGTCGCTGGACGGGTTCTCGATGATGATCGTGTCGATCTGCGGGAGGTTCTCGGCGCCAGGGGCGAGGTACGAGCCGAACTGGCCCCCGCGGTGCTCCGCCGACGGGTAGTACGGGTAACAGTTCTCGAGCACGCCGAGCCCGAGCCCCTGCACCGCGCCGCCCTCGATCTGGCCCTCGACGAGCGTCGGGTTGATCGCGCGGCCCACGTCGTAGCACTGCCAGAGGTGCAGCACCCGGACGACGCCGGTCTCGTCGTCGACCTCCACCTCCGCCGCGCACGAGGCGTACGAGATGGCGGAGTGCGGCGGCAGGTCGACGCGCCCCGTCTCCGGGTCGACGATCGTCGCGTACGGCTTCAGCTGCGCGCCGGTGCCGGTGATCAGCTCGCCGTGGCCCCAGGTCGCGGCGGCGGCCACGTCGGGGACGCCGATCTTCTTCTGCGGGGCGCCCTTCGCCACCACCTCGCCGTCCACGATCTCGAGGTCGGAGGGGTCGATCTCGAGCTCCTTGCCCGCGATCTCGAGGATCTTCTCGCGCACCTTGAGCGCCGCCTTCTCCACCGCCTTGCCCGCGACGAAGGTCGCGCGCGAGGCGAAGGTGCCGGTGCAGACCGGCGACGAGTCGGTGTTCGAGTTGTCGTACGTGACCCAGTCGTAGGGCACGCCGATCGTCTCGGCGACGATCTGCGACTGGATCGTCTTGGAGCCGTTGCCGATGTCCGACGTGCCGGCGAAGACGTCGATGCGGCCGTCCGGCTTCACCTTGATCCACGCCTGAGACGGGTCGCCGTTCTGGTTCATGCCCGTCGGGTACTCGATCGCCGCGATCCCGCGGCCTCTATGGACTGCCATCAGTGATCCTCCGGATTGCCGATCTGCGCCACCAGGTGCTCCGGCAGCAGGTCGCCCTCGCGCGCGGCGGGGGTCATGGCCTGGAGATTCGGCGCCAGCTTCGCGCCGACCCCGTCCGCGAGCGCCTTCACCACCGGCACCGTCGACGGGTCCGCATAGGCGACCCCGTTGGGCGAGGTGTCACCGATCCGGTTCGCGTTCTTGAGGCGGATCTCCCACGGGTCGACGCCGAGCACCTCCGCGATGCGGCTCACGTGCGTCTCGGTGGCGAACGACACCGAGGTGACGCCGAAGCCGCGCATCGCCGTCGTGGGCACGCGGTTCGTGAACACGACGTAGCCGTCGAAATGGAGGTTCGGGATCGTGTAGGCGCCCGTGTGGTGGAACGAGTGCTTGGTGAGGCCGTACGGCGAGAAGCGCGCGTACGCGCCGGAGTCGTGGAGCGTGAGCATCTTGCGGCCCAGGATCCAGCCGTCCTCCGTCACCGCGTCGGCGATCTCCATGTGCCACGGCGCCCGCGTCGACGAGCAGAGGAACTCCTCCTCGCGCGTCCACCGCCAGCGCACGGGCCGGCCGGACTTCTGCGCGAGCAGGCAGCACATCGTCTCGGTCGCCGTGTCCACCTTGCCGCCGAAGCCGCCGCCGACCGTGCCGCCGACGACCTTCAGCCTGTTCAGGGGCACCTGCAGGTGCGCGGCGACGACGCCGAGCGAGAAGTAGAGCGCCTGCGTGCACGAGTAGATCGTGAGCCGGCCGTTGGCCTCCGGCACCACCTGGCACGACTGCGTCTCCACGGGCACGTGCTCGATCGCGGCGGGGCGATAGACGCCCTGCACGATCACGTCGGCGTCAGCGAACGCCCGATCGATGTCACCCTTGCGGATCTGGCGGCGGTCCATCTCCGCCTCGAAGTGCGGGTACCAGTTGCCCCACTGGTGCACGACCGGCGCGTCCGCGTCGAACGCCTTGCGGACGTCGAACAGCGCCGGCTTCTCCTGCAGGTCGAGCTTCATCGCCGCGACCGCGGCCATGGCCGTCTCCTCGTCTTCCGCCGCGACGATCGCGATCGGCTGGCCCTTGTAGCGGACCTCGTCCTTCGCCAGCAGCGGCTCGTCGGCCGGGATGCCGAGTGCGGACAAGTGCCCGTACTCGAGAAGCGGGACGTCCTGCCACGTGACGACGGCGTGGACGCCCTTCATCGTCTCCGCCGCCGACGTGTCGAGGCGGGTGATGTCCGCGTGGTGGACGGGGGAGCGCAGGGCCTTCACCCAGAGCGTCCCGGGCACGCGGACGTCGTCGACGAACACCGTGCGCCCGGTGACGTGCGCGACGCCGTCGTAGCGCGGGAGACGTGCCCCGACGGCCTTCATACGGCACCTCCCAGGTTGACCATGCCGGCGCTGGACGCCGTCACGGTGAGGTCGAACTCGTCGCCGCGGGCTACCGCGGCGATCGCGTCGATGATCTTCACGTAGCCGGTGCAGCGGCAGACGTGCCCGGCGATCGCCTCCTGGATCGCCTCGTGGCCGTCGCTGCCGCCCCCGTCGATGTACGCCTGCGCGGCGAGCATCATCCCCGAGGTGCAGAAGCCGCACTGCGCCGCGTAGTGGTGCGTGAACGCCTGCTGCAGCGGCGACAGGTCGCTGGGGGAGCCCAGGCCCTCGACGGTCGTGATCTCGGTCCCCTGCACCGACGCCACGGGCGTCAGGCAGGAGCGGCGGGCGACGCCGTCGACGAGCACCGTGCAGGCCCCGCAGCCGCCCTGCTCGCAGCCCGCCTTGGGGCTCGTGATCGCGAGCTCCTCGCGCAACACGTCGAGCAGCGACGTCAGCGGCCCGCTCTCCACCTCGTGCGCGACGCCGTTGACGGTGAGGTTCATGACGCCTCCCTCGTCGCACAAGGCGGGAATCCGCCGCTGCGGATTCCCGCCGCTCGGATCCGCCTCCGGCGGCTCATCCCTGAAGCGGCCGCCTCGCGGCCGTGACGCGCGATGATCACCTTGCCTCCTCGAGGTCGGCGAGCACGCGGCGCACGAGCACCGGCAGCACCTGCTGCCGGTACCAGCCGGACGCGAGCGCGTCGTCGCCGAGGCGGACCTCGGACGCGGCCGCGTCGGGATCGCCGGAGAGCGTGCGCGCATGGTCGGCGAGGCCGGTCGCGGCGAGGCGGACGGCGCCGTCAGCGCCGCGGGCCCCGGAGACGGCGAGCACCGTGTACTCGTGGGTGTGCGGGTAGTCGAGCGCGGCGAACGCGCCCGCGGCGGGCTCGCCGAACGAGACGTCCAGCAGCAGCCGGCCCGCCCGGTCGTCGAGGAAGCTCTCGAGGGGCTCGCTCCGCTCGCCGCCGGGGCCCGTGGAGCGGGCGGTCGCGTCGAGCGCGAGCAGCGGGCCCTGCAGGTCGCCGCGCGGGGCATCCGGCCCGGGGCCGGCGCACACGTTCCCGCCGAGCGTGGCCTGCGCGCGGATCTCGCCGTCGGCGACGTTCGCGGCGCACGGGCCGAGCGGCGGCGGCAGGTCGACCAGGTCGGCGATCGGCGTCGCCGCCCCGATCGTGACCGTTCCGCCGTTCCGGCTGACGCCGGAGAGCCCGGCCTTCCCGAGCAGGAGCGCCTTGCCGACCTTCAGGCGGCCGTAGGTGATCTCGGGCATCACGATCGTGCCGCCCCCGATCACCGTCACGCCCGATCCGTCCCCGAAGGCGGCGGCCGCCTCGTCCGGCGAGGTCGGGACGAGGACCTCAGTGGCTTGCGTCATTGACCGTTCCTTCCCTGAGCGTTCAGCGTCGTACCGTTGCGCCCCCGAGTCTAAACCCGGCGGCGCAGCAGGTGCGAGAACAATCGATGATCGGTGATCCGGCCGCCTCGCGGACGGCTCGGCGGCTACTGCTGCTGCTCGCCTGCGATCCCCCAGTGCTTGGGCGAGACGCCCTGGATGATCACCTGGATGTGCTCCTTCGCCGCGCCGCTCGACTCGGCGAGCGCGTCGGTGAGGGCGGAGATCATCTTCGGCACGGACTCGTCGGTGACGCGGCGGTCGTAGAGCTTGACCTCGATCACGGGCATCGGTCGCCTCCTCGGTCGGGCCCGTCCACGCGCACGGGCGGTGGCGTCGAGTCTAGAGCCCGTGGAGGGGAGCGGCCCAGACACCGTCCTCGAGCGTGGACGGGTCGGGAGCGGGGGAGGCCTCCGCTTCCTCGAGGCCCCAGGCGATCGCTGCCGCCGCTTCGGTGCGCAGCTGGTCGAGCTGGGCCGACGAGGCGCCGTCGAGGGCCAGCCGGGCGGCGAGCCGCTCCACCGGGTCGCGGTCGGCATAGGCCTCGCGGAGCTCCTGCGGCACGTACGCGGCGCCGTCGTGTGCGGCGTGCCCGTGGATCCGCAGCGTCACCGCCTCCACGGCCTGCGGGCCGAGCCCGGCCCGTGCCCGCTCCACCGCCGCCCGGATCGTGTCGAAGGCAGCGACGGCGTCCGTGCCGTCGACCGTCTCGCACGGGATCGACCAGCCCCCGTAGACGCGCTCGGCGAGGCTCGTGTTGAGCATCTGGCGCTCGACCGGCGTCGAGTACGCGAACTGGTTGCGCTGCAGGACGAACACCGCCGGCACCTGCCAGACGCCCGCGAGGTTGAGGCCCTCGTGCGTGTCGCCGACCGAGAACGCGCCTTCGCCGAGGAAGGTCATGGCCACGCGGGGCTCGTCACGCCGCTTGAAGGCGAGCGCGGCGCCGACGGTCACGGGCACGAGGTCGCCGAGCATCGAGACCAGCGGGAACACGCCGCGCTCGGGCACGCCGAAGTGCATGTTCCCGTCGCGGCCGCGGGTCGGCGAGTCGCCCCTGCCGAGGAAGTTGCGGAACGCCTCGGCGACCGTCACTCCCTTGGCGAAGTGGGTGGCCAGCTCACGGTTCAGCGGGCAGACGACGTCGTCGGGGCCGAGCGCGAGCCCCGCAGCGGCGGCGACCGCCTCCTGCCCGCGCCCGTCGTAGAACGACCCGGCGATGCGCCCCTGTCGGTAGAGCGCGAGCGCGCGCTCCTCGAACAGCCGTTGCAGCAGCACAAGCCGGAAGAGCGCGACCCGCTCATCCGTCGTCACCAGCGGGACGTCGGCGCAGGGCTGTGTCGCGTCGTCAGTAGGCAAGGAGCTCCTCGAGCGCCCGGGCTGTCGACTCGGGCGACGGCAGGTACGCGTCCTCGAGCTCCGGGGCGAAGGGGATCGGCGTGTCGGGCGGGGCGTGGAGCGCGGGCGGCGCGTCGAGCAGCTCGAAGCCCTCGCGGGCGACGAGGGAGAGCACGAGGCCGGCGACGCCGCTCGAGCGCGGCGCCTCCTGCAGCACCAGCAGGCGCGACGTTCTCGCCAACGAGCCCAGTACGGCGGCGCCGTCGAGCGGCCAGACCGTGCGCAGGTCGAGCACCTCGACGTCGGCCCCGAGCGCGTCGACGGCCCGCAGCGCGGTCTCCACGCCGGAGCCGTACGTGACGACGCTCGCCTCCTCACCCTCGCGCGCGACCCGCGCCCGTCCCAGCGGGGTGCGGTGCCCGCGCTCCGGTGCCGGCGCCTTGAGGCTCCGGTACAGCCGCTTGTGCTCGAAGACGAGCACCGGGTCGGGGTCGTCGATCGCCGCGCGCAGCAGGCCGTACGCGTCCTCGACGCTCCCGGGGCAGACGACCTTCAGGCCCGGCTGGCCCACGAACCACCCCTCCGGCGAGCCGGCGTGGAACGGCCCGCCCCGCACGCCACCGCCGGACGGCATGCGGATCACGAGCGGGATCGCCTGCCCGCTGCGCCAGTGGGTCTTGGCGCCGACGGTGACGATCATGTCGAAGGGGCAGGCGACGAAGTCGGCGAACTGCAGCTCGACCACGGGCCGCTCGCCCATCCAGGCGGCGCCGATCGCCGCCCCCACGAAGCCCTCCTCGGCGATCGGCGTGTCGAGCACGCGCTGCTCGCCGAACTCCTCCTGCAGCCCCTTCGTGACACCGAACGCGCCGCCGAACGCGCCGATGTCCTCGCCGAGCAGGAACACGCGCTCGTCCTCGCGGAGCGCGTCCGCGAGGGCGGCGCGCACGGCCTCCAGATACGTGATCTCGGCGATGCGGGGAGACTAGATCGTCAAGGGGCAGCGGCCAGCGGCGGCGTCCACATCTCGGCGCCGGCACCGGGCTTCTGCGTCTCGTTGACCGTCCGGTGCTGCACCGGCAGCTCGGGCCCGGGCACCGAGTCGCCGACGAACCGCGAGACGACCCGGCCGTGCTCCACACGGGCCGGCCAGTCGTGGATGGGCAGCACGAACGTCCCCGAGTTGAGCGCCTTCTTCACCGCCGCCCGCTCCTGCCGCTTCGACGTGCCCTGGTTGCCGGTCGACTGGGGCTCGTGGTCGAGCACCTGGTAGATCGGGTCGATCACCTGGTTCTGCAGGTCGTAGATCACGTCGCCGCAGATGCAGGCGGTGCCCTCCGCGGTCTCGACCAGGATGTTCATCGAGCCCTCGGTGTGGCCGCCGGCGGCCTCGCACACGATCCCGGGAGCGATCTCGTCGGGCCCGGAGAGCTCGAGGTCGAGCAGGCGCATCGCCCCCGGCCGGTGCAGGCGGTCGATGTGGTGCTTGACGTACTCCGGCGGGTACTGCCCGCCCATGATCCCCGACGCCGAGTACTCGAGCTCGCGCCGGTTCGTGATCACCGTCTGCTTGAACGAGAACTGCGCGTCCTGGCCTGCGTGGTCGATGTGATGATGGGTGTGGAGGATCCAGCGCACGTCGTTGATCTTCACCCCGAACCGGGCCAGCTGGCGCCGGATCGTCATCTCCTTCGTCACGATCCCCTTCATCCCCAGGCGCTCCATGATCTCCGGATGCGAGGCGCCGGTGTCGACGATGATCGGGTCGGTGCCGGGCCCCATGATCAGGTAGCCCCAGGTCTTCACTCGTGCGGTCGTCCCCATCCCGCGCCCGAGCACGAGGAAGCTCGCTTCCAGCTCGATGTCGATCAGGTCGAGCATCTTGATCTCGTAGGCCATGTCGCCGTCCTTTCCGATCTCCTCGCTCGATATGTCTTGTCCGTCGAGTATGACCCGTCGCCGCGCCGACGTCAGGCGATCGGCAGGGCGCGGGCGTGGGTGGTCGCACCGAGGCCCCCTCCTCGAGCGCGGCGCGGGGGGCGTCGCGGCCGCTGGCACCGAAGCGGCTACGGCTCGAGGCGGGACGCGCGGCTCCCGCCACCGCGGCTACGCTGCGTCGGTGAGCTTCCGCACCATCGACGAGCTCGAGGCCGCCCTGCGCGATGCCGACTACCTGCCCGACCGGGGGCTCTCGACGGCGCTCTTCCTCGCGCTCGCGCTGGAGAAGCCGCTGCTACTGGAAGGCGAGGCCGGGGTCGGCAAGACAGAGGCCGCCAAGTCGCTCGCCACCGCGCTCGGCGCGAGGCTGATCCGGCTCCAGTGCTACGAGGGCCTGGACGTCGCCCACGCCGTCTACGAGTGGAACTACTCGCGCCAGCTGCTGCACATCCGCGCGGCGCAGGAGGGGACGGTCTCCGAGGACGAGCTGTTCGGTGCCGAGTTCCTCATCCGGCGGCCCCTGCTCGAGGCGATCGACTCGGAGGAGCCGGTCGTCCTGTTGATCGACGAGATCGACCGGGCCGACGAGGAGTTCGAGGCGTTCCTGCTCGAGGTGCTCTCGGACTTCCAGATCACGATCCCGGAGATCGGCACGATCCGTGCGCGACGGCGCCCGGCCGTCGTGCTCACCTCGAACCGCACCCGCGAGCTCCACGACGCGCTCAAGCGGCGGGCGCTCTTCCACTGGATCGGGCACCCGTCGATCGAGCGGGAGATCGACATCGTCAGGCTGCGCGTGCCCGGGATCCCCGAGCGGCTCGCCGCCGAGGCGGCGGCGTTCGTCCGCGAGCTCCGCGGGCTCGACCTCTCGAAGCCGCCGGGCGTGGCGGAGACGATCGACTGGGCGATGGCACTGAACGCGCTCGGCCGGCAGGAGATCGACGCCGACGTCGTGCAGCAGACGCTCGGCTCGGTGCTCAAGTACCGCGAGGACATCGAGGCGATCCGCGACGAGACGCTGCAACAGCTCGTCGACGCCGCGAAGGCGGGATCGCACTAGACCGCATGCCCGAGCGCGGCGACGCCATCGTCCGGCACGTGGTCACCTTCGGGCGCGTGCTCCGCGAGGTCGGGCTCGAGGTCGGCCCGGGCCGCACGATCGATGCCCTGCGCGCGCTCGACGCCGTCGACCTCACCCGCCAGGAGGACGTCTACTTCTCCCTGCGACAGACGCTCGTCTCGCGTCACGACGAGCTCGACCTGTTCGACCGTGCGTTCCTCGCCTGGTTCCTCCGGGCGCCCGTGATGCCGCCGGCGCGCTCGTCGGGCGTGACGCAGCCCGCGGCCCGCGCGGTCGCGGTGCCCGTCGACCGGCTCGAGGAGGGAGCCGACGAGCAGGCGGACGGCGACCCGATCGAGCTCGGCGCGTCGGCCCACGAGCTGCTCCGCGAGAAGGACTTCGCCGAGATGACCCCGGAGGAGTTCCGGCGGATACGCCGGCTGATGCAGGCGATCGCCCGCTTGCGCCCGCGCCGCTCGTCGCGGCGGCGGCAGGCCGACCCGCGGGGGAACCTGATCGACATGCGGCGGCTCGTGCGCCGGTCGTTGCGCACGGGGGGAGAGCCGCTCGAGCGCGCCTACCGCTCGCGCAAGGAGGTGCCGCGCAAGCTGGTCGTGCTCTGCGACGTCTCCGGCTCGATGGACGCGTACTCGCGTGCGCTCCTGCTCTTCCTGCACGCGGTGGTGGGGTCCGGCCGCGGGGTGGAGGCGTTCGCGTTCGGAACCCGGCTGTCGCGGCTCACGCCCGACCTGGCCACGCGCGACCCGGAGACTGCGATCGACCGCTGCACCGAGGCCGTCGTCGACTGGGGCGCGGGCACGCGGATCGGGGCCTCCCTCAAGCAGTTCAACGACGTCTACGGCCGCCGAGCGCTGACCCGTGGCGCGGTCGTGGTGATCGTGTCGGACGGCTGGGAGCGCGACGACCCCGATCTCGTGGGGCGGGAGATGGCCCGGCTGGCCCGGGCCGCGTACGCCGTCGTCTGGGTCAACCCGCTGAAGGGCAACCCGGAGTACCAGCCGCTCGCCGGCGGGATGCGCGCGGCGCTCCCCTTCGTCGACCGGTTCCTGCCCGGCCATAATCTGAGGAGTCTCGAGGAGCTGGCGGCGGTGCTCGCCGGTATCGAAAGGAGGCACGCTGCATGAAGGAGATCCTGGACGAGGTCGAGCGCTGGCGCGAGGACGGCGAGCAGGTCGTGGTCGCCACCGTCGTCGCCACGCGCCGCTCGGCACCGCGGCCGGTGGGCACGAGCCTCGCCGTCTCGGAGTCGGGGAAGATGTGCGGCTCCGTGTCCGGCGGGTGCGTCGAGAGCGACGTGTACGAGAACGCGATGGAGGTGCTGCGGAGCGGCGAGCCGAAGCTCCTGCACTACGGCATCACCGACGACATGGCGTGGAGCGTCGGCCTGCCCTGCGGCGGCGAGATCGACGTCTTCGTGGAGAAGGTCGATTGACCCTCGTCCGCCGCCTGCACGAGCTGCATGCGGCCGCCGGGCGCGGCGTCCTGTTCACCGTCGTCGAGGGCGACGGCACGGGCGCGAAGGCGCTGGTGATCGAGGACGGTGAGACGGTCGGCGGGGGCGTCCCCGACGAGGCGCTCGCGCAGTTCCCCGAGCTGGTGCGGCGCGGCCGCAACCGGCTGCTCGAGCTGGAGGGCGGGACGCGCGTGTTCGCCGAGTGGTACGGGCCGCCGCCTCGCCTCTTCGTGTACGGCGCCGTCGACACCGCGGAGGCGCTGTGCCGCGGCGCGAAGCTGCTCGGGTGGACGGCGATCGTGGGCGACGCCCGCGCCACCTTCCTCACCCCGGAGCGCATTCCCTCGGCAGACCGGCTGATCGCGAAGTGGCCGCAGGACGCGATCGTCGAGGTGGCCCCGGACCACCAGACGGCGATCGTGGTGCTCACCCACGACGACAAGTTCGACGAGCCTGCCCTGATCGGCGCGCTCGAGACGGAGGCGTTCTACATCGGCGCGCTCGGCTCGCGGCGCAATCAGGAGCGGCGCCGCGAGCGGCTGCTCGAGGCCGGCGTCGCCGGGGAGGCGCTCGACCGCATCCAGGGCCCGTGCGGCCTCGACATCGGCGCCGACACGCAGGAGGAGACGGCGCTCTCGATCCTCGCCGAGATCCTGGCCGTACGGGCCGGGCGCGAGGGCGGCCCGCTGCGCGCGGCCAAGCAGAGGATCCACGTCGAGGTGGAGTGAGGCCGCGCCGGGCGGGGCCCG
>JAOUEK010000026.1 GCA_029858755.1 Thermoleophilia bacterium | reverse complement strand
TCGCGCGTCCCGGGCGTGTCGAGCCCGTCTAGCCCCGCCCGCGGAGCACGCGCTCGAGCGCTTCCAGCAGGCGCAGCCCGGCGCCGTCGTCGTCCTCGCCGAGCAGCTCCGCGAGCCGGGCGACCACGGCGGCGCGCTCGTCGTCGCCGCCCTCGGCCACGGAGCGCGCCTTGCGTCCGGCACGCAGGAGGTCGAGGCCGATCGCCGCCTGGTCGGCGAACAGCGTGAGCAGCTCCATCTCCGCCAGCGAGAACGGCCGGTCGACCTCGGCGCGGTCGAGCACGTTGAGCACGCCGATCGCGCGCTCGTCGGTGAGCAAGGGCACCGCCACGAGCGCGTTCGGGACGTAGCCGGTCGCCTCGGCCGCCTGGCGTGCATGGCGCGGGTCCGCGCTCAGGTCGTCGACGACGAGCGGCTGCCGGGTGACGAGCACCCAGCCGGCGATGCCCGTGCTCGACGGCATTCGCATCCCCACCAGGTCGCCCTCGCCCTCGCCGGACACCGCCTCGAACACCAGCTCGTCCGCGTCCTCGTCGAACAGGAACACTGACGCCGCCTTTGCCTTGAAGATGGCGCGGGCCACGCCGACGATCGACTGCAGCAGCCGGCGGTGAGACTCCTCGGTCGCCAGCATGCCGGCCGCCGCCACGGCCCGGTACGCGCTCTCGGTCATGTGGTGCCTCCCGCGTTCGTGGCCGTCAGGTAGAGGACGCTCTTGAGCTGGAACGGGGTCAGCTCGGGATGGCGCGCCAGCACGAGCGCGGCGATGCCGGCGATGTGCGGCGCCGCGAAGCTGTTGCCGGTGCAGCGCAGCGTGCCGCCGCCCGTCCAGGCGACGTCGAGCTCGACCCCGCGGGCGAAGAACTCGACCGGCGGATCGGGGTTCGCGTACCACGCGAGCGAGTCTTCGCCCTCGTGGCTGCCGACGGAGATCACCGAGGCGAACCGCCACGGGTAGCTCTCCACCGGCATGTTGTGCGCCGAGGCGACGAGCACGGTGCGCTTGAAGTACGCCGCGTCGGCCAGGTCGTGCAGCAGCTCCGCGAAGCGGCGCTTCGTGGTGGAGAGGCTGAGGTTGACGACCCGGTGACCCTGCTCGATCGCGTGCCGCAGACCGGTGAGGATGAGGTCGCCCGAGCCCGCGTTGCCCGCGCCGAGCACCCTCACGGAGTGCAGGCGGCAGTCCGGCGCGAGGCTGCGAACGATGCCGGCACAGGCCGTCCCGTGGCCGCAGACGTCGCCGAGCTCGTCGGGGACGATCCGCGGCTCGGCTCCCTCCTCCTCCGGTGGCTCCACCGCAACGGCACTCGAGAGCCCGCCCACCAGCGGGTGGTCGCCGTCGACGCCGCTGTCGAGGATGCAGACGTCCACGCCCTCGCCGGTCGATCCGCCGAGTGCCCACTCGCGTGTGACGCGGTCGCTCCAGACCGGCGCGGGCTCGATCCCGTCGACCTCCTCCGCGCGCAGGCTCCACGCGGGCAGCAGCCGCTCGGTCACGATCCGCCGCCGAGCGCCCGCTCCCGCGCGCGACCAGCTGCCTCCACGTGAGCGGCGGCCACCAGCACGCGCTCGTCGTCGGGCAGCATCGCCAGGTTGACCTCGACGAGGTGCGCCGCGGCGACCGCCGCCGCCTCCGCGAGCAGCGCGCCGGCGACGGCGTCGGCGCGAACCGAGGCCTTGCCCTCGGTCGCAGCCAGCGCGGCGAGCTCGGCGACGTCGGCCGCCGCCGCAGCGATCGCGAGCGGGACCTCTGCCGCGTGCTCCAGCGCCACGCCGACCAGGTGGTCGCGGGCGCCGCCGGACCCGCGTGCGACGGCCATCGCCTCGAGCGCGGCGCCGAAGGCGCGCACGTCCTCGTCCGCCAGCTCGGTGAGCCTCGCCCGCAGCGCCGACGCCTGGGCCGCGACGCCGCCGGCCTCCTCCCACGTGGGCGACGAGCGTGCCACGAGCGCCACGAGCGCAGCCCCCATCGCCGCTCCCACCGCGGCGGCGGAGCCACCGCAGGGGGAGGGCGCAGGCGCCTCGAGCGCGTCGAGCAGTGCGGCGAGAGTTTGCTGCTCGGACGGGACTGCGGTCCCGGCGGTCGAGGGACGGGTCACTGCTCCAGACGCCTGCGCAGGTGGGCGACGACGGGCGTCGATGGCTCGACGCCTTCGGCGCGCAGCGCAGCCTCGAGGTCCGCCAGGAGGGCGTCCCGAAAGGCCGCGTCGCGTGCTGCGCGCTCCACGATCGAGTCGAGCTCGTACCGGGCCAGCGGCAGCTCCTGCGCCGCCTGCACCCATCCCTGGGGCACGGCAGGCAGCGCTCGCAGCAGCCCGGCGATTCTCTCCTCGTCGTATCTCGTCATCACGTCACCCGCACACTGGACGGGTCGGAGGAGCGATTTCTTCCCTCCAGGCGCTCGCGGAGCTTCGCCAGGCACCGGGAGATGCGGCTGGCGATCGTGCCGGCGGGAAGGTCGAGCGCCTCGCCGATCGTGCGGTAGCTCTCGTCGCGCGCGAAGAAGCGGTCGAGGATCTCGGCGCACTCGGGCGTGAGCTCGGCCAGCGCCTCGCGCACCGCCATGGCCTCGTCGAGGAGGGCGATCGTCTCCTCGTACCGCTCCTCGGGCACGTCCTCGACCGGGAGCTCCCGGCTGGCGGACCGCAGCCGGTCGACCGCGCAGCGCCGAGCGAGCTGCGCGATCCACGGGCGGACGGCATCGTCGGAGCGGAGGGTGTCGAGGCGCTCGAAGACCCGGGAGAAGACCTCCTGGAACACGTCCTCCGCGTCATCGCCGCGAAGGCCGTACCCCTGGCCGACGATGGCGAAGACGTAACGAGAGAACCGGTCGACGAGCTCGTGCCACGCCTCCGCGTCGCCCTCGCGACAGCGGGCGACGAGCTCGGCGTCGGGCGTTACCGCCATGCCGTGTGGCGTCGCGCCGCTAGCCGCGGGCCTGCGCCGTCCGGAGCCGGTCGGCGAGGATCTCGAGCAGCTTCCAGAGCACCACCGGCCGGGTCTCGACGAACGGGCGGAAGCTCCAGATCGGCAGCCCCCACACACGCATGTCGGTGTCGGCCGTCACGGTGGCGCTCCGCGCCGACTTGTCCACGAGCGCGATCTCTCCGAACGGGTCGCCCGCGGTGAGCTTCGCCACCTCCCTGCCGCCCACCGAGACCGTGGCCTCGCCCGAGTCGACGACGAAGAAGTTGAGCCCACCCTCGCCTTCGGTGGCGATCGCCTGGCCGGCCGCGAACTTCCGCTCCACGAAGTCGGACGCGAGCTGCTCCGCGTCCGACTCGCTGAGGTCGGAGAACAGCGGGATGCCGCGGATCAGGTCGGCGGAGGGCTTCGCCATGCAGGCGATTTCTACAGGGTCCCGGGCCGGTTGTCATCCGGTCCGGTCTCGAGCTCCTCGACGCGGCCCTCCGCGGCGGTCAGCAGCTCTACGCAGAGCCGGTACAGCTCCTCGCCCCGGCGCCACAGGTCGAGCGCCTCGTCGAGGGGGACGTCGCCGGACTCCAGGCGCGCCACGATCGCGTCCAGCTGCGCGTGGGCCTCCTCGAAGCGAGGCTCGTCGCTCACGGGCGCACCTCGTCCACTCGCGCGTCGAAGCTGCCGGCCGCCAGCTCGACCGCGACCCCGTCTCCGGGGGACAGCGACGCGGCCTCGCGGACGATCGCCCCACCCGAGCGGACGATCGCGTAGCCGCGGCCGAGCGTGGCGACGGGCGAGAGCGTGCGCAGGCGCCCACCCGTGGCGAGCAGCGTCGCGCGGCGGCGCTCCAGCAGGAGTCGCGGGGCTGCACGCAGGCGCTCCCCTGTCCGCTCGAGCCGCCCCCGGTCGCGGGCGAGCGCCTGGCGCGTGCCGGCGGCGAGGCGCCGTCGCGACTGACCGAGGCCCGAGAGGAGCTCGTCGAGGTCGGGCACGACGAGTCGAGCGGCCGCCGTCGGCGTCGAGGCGCGCACGTCGGCCGCGAGGTCGCAGAGCGGCTCGTCCTGCTCGTGCCCGACGGCCGACACCACGGGGACGGGGCAGCTCGCGACGGCCCGGACGACCGCTTCCTCGCTGAACGGCAGCAGGTCCTCGAAGCCACCCCCGCCGCGGGCCACGACCACGACGTCGACGGCCGGGTGCTCCGCGAGCAGCCGTAGCCCCTCGACGATCCTCCGTGCCGCGCCACGGCCCTGGACCCGCGTCTCGTGGACGACGAGCCAGGCGGGTGGGTACCGCGTCGAGATCGCCGTCACGAGGTCGCCGCGCGCGGCTGCGTCGGTGCCGGTGAGCAGGCCCACGGCGCGCGGGAACCGCGGAAGCCTGCGCTTCCGCGCGGGCGCGAAGAGGCCCTCCGCCTCCAGCACGCGGCGCAGGCGGGCGAGGGCCGCCGCGTGCTCGCCCTCGCCGAAGCGCTCGATCGTCCGCGCCCGGAAGGAGAGTGATCCGCGCGCCTCGAACAGCTCCGGCCGCCCCTCCACGTGGACGCGCTCGCCGTCGACGAGCCCGAGCTCGAGCGCGTCGAAGCGCGCGCGCGGAATCGTCACCGGCAGGCAGGCGCCGCTGCGGGCGTCCTTGAGCGTCAGGAAGACGTTCGCCCACGTGTCGGCGCGGCGCAGCTCGGTCACCTCGCCCTCGACCCACACCGTCGGCAGCCGGGCGATGTACCCCGCAAGGCCGTGGTTGAACGCGGCCACGGGATAGACCCGTCGGTCGCCGTAGACGATCGGCTCGATCTTCGCCATCGCTCCGGCGTGGAGCCTATGTAAAGGGCGTTCGGGACGGGGCCGAGGGCCGCTCGCGGGCGACTAGAGGAGGATCTCCGCGGCGGTGGCCGCCGTGCAGCCCTGTGCGAGCAGGTCGACGCACACGTGGAGGTCGGCCTCGCTCGCCGCGAGGCGCTCCGCGAGGTGGAGCGGGTACCCGGCCTCGATCAGGACGTGGAGGCGCCAGCTCTCGACCTTCGCGCGCTCACCGGCGACGTCGAAGGGAGGGGCGAGCTCGGTGTCGGTCTCGGTCGTCTCGGCCATCGTGTGCCCACGGAGATTCGTGGTTCCTGAGACGATCCCTTCCCGTAGAGGTTGGCGCGGCCGGCGTTGCCGTGTCGAGCCAGGCCTTGTGACGATCAGTTACAAGGTGCGTCGGCTTCGGCGCCGCCCTAGCGGCCGGCATCGAGGCGCTGGGCGAGCTCCTCGCGGCCGAGGGCCTCGACTGCGCGGTCGAGCTCCCGGCGGAGCTGCGTCGAGGCCGCCTCCCTGACTTCGCGCATGCGCTCGTCGAAGGCGAGCGCCGCGATCTGGCCGTGGCGCTCGACCTCCCGCTCGGTGACACGTTGCAGCCGCTCCGTCTGGCGGCGCTCCCACTCCACGAGCACGACGTCCAGCCGGGCGCGCACGTCGGTCTCGGCGCGCTCGATGGACTCGGCGACCGCGGCCTCTCTCGCGCGCAGCCGCTCGGTGATCTCCTCGATCGCGCGGCGCCGCTCGAGCGACTGCGTCTCGAGCTCGTCGAGTGCCTCCTGCACCGACTGGCCCGCCGCGCGCTGCAGGTCCTCGCGCAGACGGTGCACGGTGCGCCGCTGCTCGTCGGCCGCGCTCCCGAGCTCCGACGCCTCCGCCTCGATGCGCGCGGCCACCTCTGCGATCGCCTCCTTGCTGCTCTGCTCGACGCGCCGGAGCTGCGCCTCGATGTGCGACTGCGCCCGCTCGAGATCCTCCGTGAACCCGCGCAGCCGCTCCTCCAGCCGCCGCTCCTCCGCCGCGAGCGCGTGCGCCAGCGCATCGCTCGCGCGTCGCTCCCGGTCGACGAGCTCGGCGCGGTGCTCCTCGGCCAGGCGGCGCTCCTCGGCGATCAGCAGCGACGCCGACTCCGCCCGCTCCCGGGCGAGAAGGTGGCGGATCTCCTCCTTGTGGGCCGCCGTCTCCTCGGCGACGACCACCCGCAGCTGCGTGCGGGCGGCCTCGGCGAGGCGCTGACCGTCCGCGGCCGCGGCCCGCGCGCGTCGGAGGGCCACCGTGAGCGCGGCGATCACGACGACCGACACGCCGGCGACGACCCCGAGCACCCAGATCGGCATGCGCCGATGCTAGCTCGGAGTGCCGTGCGGGGCCCGAGCGCGGCCTACGCCCGCCACACGGCGAGCGCCGCGGCCAGGAGCACCGTCGACCAGGCGAGCAGTCGCAGCGCGGCCTCGGGAGCGGCGATCAGCGTGTCGCGCGTGATCGGCTCGACAGTCCCGTCCGCGAGCCGCGCCTCGCCCGCCACTGCAGTCGTGTGTCGGCGCGCCCGGCGCACCGGCGTCGACAGGCGTCGCTGCGCCAGCGAGAGCGTCGTCGCCCAGGCGGCGGCGAGCACTGCGGCCGGCGGCAGCGTCCCGCCGACCGCAACCGCTCCGGTGACGACGGGGAACCCGCCCCACGCGAGCGCGAACCAGAGGTCGGTGTGCAGCCGCCCCCCGAAGAGCTCGAGGTTGTACGCCGGGACGAGGAACGCGCCGACGCCCACGAGCGCGAAGATCCAGAGCGTGACGCCGAAGGCGACGGCCACGCCGATCGCGCAGGCGGCGGCGACCGACGCGACGGCGAGCGCGACGAGCACCGGCCCCGGGATCGCGGTGCCGAGAGGACGCCCGTTGAGCTCGTCGAGCGCGTGCGCGCCGACACCCATCGCGAGCGCGAACGCGAGCACGGTCAGCCCGAGGCGCGGCCAGGACACGGTCGCCGCCAGGCAGCCCCCGACCACCACGTAGGAAAGGTGCCAGGCCGTGTAGGGCAGGTGCAGCAGCGTGGCATAGTCGCGCCAGCCGCCCGACCGCAGGGCGTAGAAGGCCGGGCGGTCGACGCTCACGCGCGCGTCCCCCAGACGACCACGCCGCCGCCGAGCGAGAGCCGTCGTAGCTGCGGCTCCCTGATCCCCGCAGCCGACCACAGCTCGAGCAGGCACGGCTCCGGCACCCGCTGCCAGAAGCCCCGGATCGACGGGCCGAGGAAGCGCCCCACCGCGTGCCAGCCGGGCGAGAGCGCGCGGCCCGCCAGCGGCAGGGCCACGCCGACGTACACGTCCCAGAGCGGGCGCCAGACTCCCCGGGGGACGCCGAACTCCAGCATCGCGATCACGCCGCCGGGGCGGACGACGCGGGCGAGCTCGCTGAGTGTGGCGCCGGGGTCGTCGACGTAGCGCAGCAGGTACGTGACCGTGAGATGGTCGAACGACCCGTCGGGGAACGGGAGCGCCTCGGCCGACGCCTGCACCAGCTCGACGCGGTCGCCGAGGCGGCGCCGTGCGACGGCGAGCATCTCGCCGCTCTGGTCGAGCGCGACGACGGGGTGCCCGCGCGACAACAGCTGCTCCGCGACGAGGCCCGTGCCGGTGGCGACGTCGAGCACGGCGCCGCCGTCGGCGGGGAGGCGCGAGACGAGGTATCGCCGCCAGCGCGGGTCCTGCCCGAGCGAGAGCACGGCGCCGACGCGACCGTACGTCGGCCCGAGGGGCGCGAACAGCTCGAGTGCGTGGCGACGGGTCTCCGACACCGCGCTCTATCCTGGCACGGTGGCCCTGGCGGACGAGCTGGAGCGCATCGCCGCATTCGCGGTCGAGGCGGGGACGGCGGCCGGGCACGTGGTCGGGATCCTCACCGCGGAGGCGTCTCCGGGCGACCGGGTCTACGTCTGCGCCCTCGCCGAGGGCGACGACGACCGCGGGTGGCTCGCACTCGACGAGCGGGGCGCGGTCGTGACGTCGCGCGATCGCGTGCGGGACGCGGTCGCGATCGCGGCGCTCTGCGAGATCGCGGAGGAGTCGGCGTTCCCCGGCGACCTCGACGAGCTGAGGGCCCAGCTCGTGCAGCTGCGGATCGTGGAGGCGCCCCCGGGGATCGACGATGCCGAGCGCGCGGCCGCCGAGCTGCAGCGCCTGCTCGGCGCTCCGCCTCAGGTCGCCACGCCCTCGCGCCTGGACGCGATCGGCGCGGCCGCGCGACGCCTGGAGGCGTCGCTCTACGACCACGCCGACGGGTCGCCCTTCACCACCGCGATGCGGGGCGCGCAGGGCGCCGTCGACGCGCTGTGGCGCGAGGTGGAGGCCGGCTACCGGGCCGCGCTGGAGTAGGCTGAGGGCGTGGAGGGCGGAGGCTTCTTCCCGTTCGGCGGCGATCCCGAGGAGATCCTGCGGGGCCTGCGCGAGTTCGCCGAGCAGCAGACGGAGAGCGTCAAGGAGGCGCAACGCGAGCAGTTCGCGACCCTGACGCTGAACACGGCGGTCGAGCTGACCGCGGCGGCGCTCCGCCGCGTCGACGTCAGCGGCGGCCCGGACGAGCAGGCACTCGCGCTGCGCGACGCGATGCGGGTGCTCTTCCCGGAGGCGGTCGCGCTCGTCTCCGCGGCCCGTCAGGGCTTCATGCGCGAGTAGGCCCCGGCGCCTCGTCCGCTTCCACGTCGAAGCGGCGGGTGACGAGCGCGAGCAGCAGCGCCTCCTCGGTGGGCAGCCGGTTCTCGGCCTGCTGCCAGACGATCGAGCGCGGGCCGTCGATCACCGCGGCGGTGACCTCCTCCTCGCGGTGCGCCGGCAGGCAGTGCATGAAGACGGCGTCCGGGCGGGCGCGCGCGAGCAGCGCCTCGTCGACGCGATAGGGGGTGAGCGCCGCCACCCTCGCCTCGCGCTCCGCCTCGTCGCCCATCGAGACCCAGACGTCGGTGTAGACGGCGTGGGCGCCCGCCACCGCCTCGGCAGGGTCGTGGACGACCAGCGCTCCCGCCACCGCTCGCTCGAGGCCGGGCGGGCAGGCGACGACGACCTCGAGCCCCGCAAGGGCCCCCGACTCGGCCAGCGACGTGGCGACGTTGTTGAAGTCGCCCACGAACGCGACCCTGAGCCCGTCGAGGCGGCCGAAGCGCTCGTGGAGCGTGAGCAGGTCGGCCAGTGCCTGGCACGGGTGGTGCTCGTCCGTGAGCGCGTTGACCACCGGGACGCTGGCGGCGGCCGCGAGGCCGTCGACCGTCGCCTGCGCGTACGTGCGCACGACGATCGCGGCCGCATAGCCGGAGAGCGTGCGCGCCGTGTCCGCCAGCGTCTCGCCGCGGCCCAGCTGCAGCTCGTCGGGGCGCAGCAGGAGCGGCAGCATGCCGAGACGCTCCGCGGCCGCCGCGAACGAGACGCGGGTGCGCGTCGACGGCTTCTCGAAGTAGCAGACCACCGTGTCTCCGCGGAGCGCCTCGACGAACCCGTGCGGTCGGGCCTTCATCCGGCCGGCGAGAGAGAGCAGGGCGAGCAGGCCGTCGGCCGTCAGGTCGGAGGCGCGCAGGAAGTGGGGCGGGACCGCGGGTGTGCCGACGCCGTTCACATCGCCTCAGCCGGTGGCCACCGTCGTCTCCTCGTGGGCGAGCCGCTCGATCGGCGCGATCACCTCGTGGAGGGTCGGGCGGCCCACCTCGCGGAGCTCGTAGCGCGCGCGTCGCCAGGGGTGGGTGGTGGTGACGAGCCGCGCCAGGTCGATCGGGGTGCCGGTGACGACGACGTCGGCCGGCGTCGCCTCGATCGTCTGCTGCAGCTCCCGGAGCTGCGCGTCGGAGTAGCCCATCGCCGGCAGCACCGACCCGATGTGCGGGTAGCGCGCGAACGCCTCCGCAATCGAGCCGACGGCATAGGGCCGCGGGTCGATCAGCTCGCCCGCCCGTGCGGCTCGGGCCGCCACGGTGCCGGCGCCGAAGGCCATGCCGCCGTGCGTCAGCGTGGGGCCGTCCTCGACCACGAGCACCCGCCGGCTCTCGAGCGGCGGCCCGGGCTCGAGCGTCACCGGCGACTCCGCGGTGACGATCGTCGCATGCGGGTTGACGGCCCGGACGTGCTCGACGACCTCGGCCACGTCCTCCGGCAGGGCGCTGTCGACCTTGTTGACGACAACCGCATGTGCGCGCCTCAGGTTGACCTCGCCCGGGTGAAAGGTGAGCTCGTGCCCGGCGCGCAGCGGGTCGGCGACCGTGATCCAGAGGTCGGGCTCGACGAACGGCAGGTCGTTGTTGCCGCCGTCCCAGACGATCACGTCGGTCTCCTCGGCCGCCCGCTCGAGCACGGCAGCCGTGTCCACGCCCGCGAGCACGACGAGGCCCAGCGCCACCGGCGCTTCGTACTCCTCCCGCTCCTCGACGGTGGCGTGCGAGGCGTCGATGTCGGCCACGGAGGCGAAGCGCTGCACCCGCATCGCGTCCAGGTCGCCGTACGGCATCGGGTGCCGGACGAGCGCGACCCGCAGGCCGCTCCGGCGGAGCAGCGAGCCGATGTGCCTGCTCGTCTGGCTCTTGCCGCAGCCCGTGCGGACGGCGGTGACGGCGATCACCGGGCGCGACGCCTTGAGCATGGTCGCGCGCGGCCCCAGCAGCCGAAAGTCGGCGCCGGTGGCGAGCGCGCGCGAGGCGCGGTGCATCACGTCCTCGTGGGAGAGGTCGGAGTAGGAGAGCACGACCTCGTCGACGCCGTGGTCGACGACGACGTGCTCCAGCTCCGCCTCGGGGTGGATCGGGATCCCGTCCGGGTACGCGGGGCCGGCGAGCGAGGCGGGGTACGTGCGGTCGTCGATCCCGGGGATCTGGGCCGCTGTGAAGGCGACCACACGCACACCGGGGTCGTCCCTGAAGACGACGTTGAAGTCGTGGAAGTCGCGCCCTCCGGCACCCATGATCACGACGCGTCGCACGCCTCCTCCTCTCGG
>JAOUEK010000444.1 GCA_029858755.1 Thermoleophilia bacterium | reverse complement strand
CGCGGTCGTGCAGGACGCCGGGCGCGTAGTCAATCCGCAGGGGGCGGAGGGTCAGGTCGAGGGCGGCGTGGCGATGGGGCTCGGGCTCGCGCTGATGGAGGAGCTCGTGCTCGAGGACGGGCGCCTGCGCAACCCGTCCTTCACCGAGTACCTGATCCCGACCGCGCTCGACGTGCCGCCGATCGTCTCGGAGTTCGTCGAGGTGCCCGAGCCGGGCGCGCCGTACGGCGTCAAGGGCATCGGGGAGCATCCGACGATCGCTGCCACCCCCGCGATCGTCGCCGCCCTCCGCGCGGCGACCGGGCGCGCGCTGAACCGCGTCCCCGTGAGCCCCGACGACCTGCTCGGCCTCCGCGGGCCGGCCGTGACCGCAAGCCGGCCGCCGATCCCGGACGGGCCGCGGCGGCAGCCGCTGCCCGAGCCGGGCGGGCACCTGCTGACGAAAGCGAGGTAGCGATGCACCAGGTAGCGATCGACCGCACGACCCTCGTCGGCCGTGACTTCATCGAGACGCTCGACTGGACGGTCGAGGAGATCGAGGAGGCGCTCACGGTCTCCGGCGAGCTGAAGGCGGCGTTCAAGGCCGGGACGGCGCACAGGCTGCTTCCCGACAAGACGCTGTTCATGCTCTTCCTCGACAAGTCCACCCGGACGCGCAACGCGTTCGAGTCCGGAATGACGCAGCTGGGCGGCCACGCGATCTACCTCGACGCCGAGAAGACGCAGGTGGCGCACGGCGAGAGCCCGAAGGACATGGGCGTGATCCTCTCCCGCTACGGCCACGGCCTCGCCATCCGGCACGACCTCGCCCCCTACGAGGGCAACGCGTGGATGCGGGAGATCGCCCGCTGGGCGGACATCCCGCTGATCAACCTCCAGTGCGACGTCGACCACCCGACGCAGACGCTGGCCGACCTGATGACGCTCCGCGAGCAGCGCGGCACGAACCTGCGCGGCCTCCGCGTCGCCGTGTCGTGGGCCTACGCGCCGTCGTACGCGAAGCCGCTCTCGGTGCCCCAGGGGCTGGCCACGCTGCTGCCCCGCTTCGGCATCGACGTCGTGATCGCGCATCCGCCCGGCTTCGAGCTGATGCCCGAGGTGCTGGAGCGCGCCGAGGCAGCGGCCGCCGCGGCGGGCGCCACGATCAGCTTCACGCAGGACATGGACGAGGCGTTCCGCGGTGCCGACGTCGTCTACCCGAAGTCCTGGGGGCGGCTCGACGCCTTCCGCGACGAGGCGGCCGCGCTCGCCGAGGCGGGCGCGTTCCGTGACTGGATCTGCGACGCGCGGCGCATGTCCCTGGCGAAGCCCGACGCGCTCTACATGCACTGCCTGCCCGCCGATCGCGGCAACGAGGTCACGGACGAGGTGATCGACGGCCCCCGGTCGGTGGTCTACGACGAGGCGGAGAACCGCATGCACACGGGCAAGGCGCTGCTGGCGCTGACGATGGGCGGCTACGGGCGATGAGCGCGCCGGACGCCACTCGGCGCCCGCGAGTCGTCGTCGCCCTCGGTGGCAACGCGCTGCTCCGCCGCGGCGAGCAGCTGACCGCCGAGAACCAACGGCATCACGCCGCGGAGGCGATGACGGCGGTTGCCGGGCTCGCCGGGGCGCACGACGTGGTGCTCACCCACGGCAACGGCCCGCAGGTCGGCCTGCTCGCGCTGCAGTCGGCCGCGTACGACGACGTGCCGCCGTACCCGCTCGACGTCCTCGGCGCGGAGAGCGAGGGGATGATCGGCTACGTGCTGGAGCAGGAGCTCGCCAACCGCCTGCCGGGGCGTACGGCGGTGACCGTGCTCACACAGGTCGTCGTCGACCACGACGACCCGGCGTTCGAGCGGCCGACGAAGCCGATCGGGCCGGTCTACACGGAGGAGCAGGCGCGGCGGCTCGAGCGCGAGCGGGGCTGGGCGATCGCCCGCGACGGCGACCACTTCCGCCGGGTCGTGCCGTCGCCAGAGCCCCGTCGGATCGTCGAGCTGGTGGCGATCAGGATGCTCGTCGAGATGGGCGCGGTCGTGGTCTGCACGGGCGGCGGCGGCATCCCGGTGACCGTGAACGGCGCCGGTGCGCTGCGCGGCGTCGAGGCGGTGATCGACAAGGACCTCGCCGCCGAGCTGCTGGCGCGGAGCCTCGACGCGGACGTCCTGCTGATGCTGACCGACGTGCCCGCAGTCTTCCGCGACTGGGGCGGGCCGGAGGCGGCCCCGATCGGCACGACGACGCCGGCGGAGTTGCGGGGGCTCGAGTTCGCCGAGGGGTCGATGGGCCCGAAGGTCGCCGCGGCCTGCCGCTTCGTCGAGCGGACGGGGGGCACTGCGGCGATCGGTGCCCTGGAGGACGCCGAGCGGATCGTCGCCGGTGCCGCCGGCACCGTGGTCACTCCCGATGAGACGGGCTGAGCCCACCGAGCAGCTCGCGCGACGGCTCGCCGTCGCGCGGGGCGACGCACCGGCGGATCTCGTGATCCGCGGCGGTCGCGTCCTCTGCACGTTCACGCGCGAGTGGCTGGAGGGCGACATCGCCGTGGTCGACGGGGTCGTCGCCGGCATCGGCCGGTACGAGGGCCGCGAGGCGCTGGACGCCACCGGGTACCACGTCGTCCCGGGCTCGT
>JAOUEK010000025.1 GCA_029858755.1 Thermoleophilia bacterium | reverse complement strand
GCATCTGCATCAGCGGGCCGGCCTGGATGGTGCGGAAGCGCATCGCGATGCCCGACGCCCAGGAGAAGCCCACCACGTTCACGAGCAGCGCCAGCGTGAACAGGCCGACGAGATCGACCGCGCCGCCGCCGACGCGCATGCCGAAGACCAGGGCGATCACCGTCAGCATCACGGCCACGATCGCCCAGCGCACGAACGCGGCGATGCCGTAGCCGAGCACGATCCCCTTGCGGTTCGGCGCCGCCAGGAGCAGCCGCTTCGCGAAGCCTCCTTCGAAGTCCCGCGCCACGCCGAATCCCGTGAAGACGCCGCCGAAGGCGGCGGACTGCAGCAGCACGAACGAGAACTGGAAGGCCGTGTACCCGTCCGGGAAGTCGAACCCGGGCACGTTCTGCACCTGGCTCAGCCCGCCCGCGAAGGCGACGAAGAAGAACAGCGGGAACATCAGGCTCGGCAGCAGCAGCGAGGGCGTGCGCAGCACGTTGTGGATCGTGCGCCACGCGACGGCGCGGGCCACGTCGAACGTCGAGCCGGATGCCCCCGGGGCGCTCATGTCCGGCTCAGCCTGCCGGTCAGCGCCCAGGAGGCGAGCGCGAGCGACACGACCACGATCGCGACCGCCACGCCGAAGCCGAGCACGAGCGCGCGGACGTCCCAGCCGGTGATGATCAGGCTACGGACGCACTCGATCAGGTACGAGACGGGGTTGGCGCTCGCGGCGATCCGGAACCACTCCACGGTCATCAGGTTGCGGGGGGCGTTCATCGACGAGATGAAGAGGAAGACGAACGTCACCGGGAACAGCGCCTGCACCGCCTCCCCCGACCCGGTGCGGAGGGCGAAGAACGAGCCGAGCGCGCCGAAGCCGAGCGAGACGACGAACGCGAAGACGAGCAGGACGGCGATCCCCCCGGGGCCCGACGCGAAGCGAACGCCGGTGACGAGCCCGACGGCGATGTAGAAGACGGCCTGGAAGAGCCCGAGCAGGACGATGCCGCTCAGCTGCCCGGCGAGCAGGGCCGACCCGCGCAGCGGGGTCAGCGAGAGCCTGCTCAGGAACCCGGTCTGGATGTCGCGCGCGAGGTCGGTGCCCGCGTTCATGGTCGAGAACAGCGCGCCCTGGATGAAGGGCACCGCGAGCGCGAAGGCGAGGAACGAGTCGGTGGGGAATCCCGGGAGCTGCGTGGACGGGCGCAGCCCGGCGGCGTTCACGGCGAGCAGCGCCACCGGGAAGACGAGCGGCGGGATCACGCTCGCGGGCTGGCGGAGCGAGCGGCGCACCGACCGCCCGGCGACCGCGCCGACCTGCGTGGCGAGCGCGGTCAACCCGCGGTCGCCTCGGCCGTCGGCTCGGGCTCCAGCTCGACCACGGCCTCCTCGGCGGCGCCCTCGAGGGTCCGCCCGGTCTTGGCCAGGAACACGTCGTCGAGGGTCGGCGCCCGCAGCTCGATGTCCTCGACGGCGATCCCGTCCCCGTCCAGCGCCCGCACGACGTCGGTGAGCCCGACGCCCTCGCGAAGTCGGACGGCCACGTCGTCCTCGCCGGCGAGGGGCTCGCCGAAGCGGTCCAGCAGCGCCCCCACGCGCTGCCGGTCGTCCGGGTCGCACGGGATCACGTGCACGCTGGGCCGGCCGATCTCGTCCTTCAGCGCGGACGGCGACCCCTCGGCAACGATCCGCCCGTGATGGATGATCCCGACGCGGTCCGCGAGCACGTCCGCCTCCTCCAGGTACTGCGTGGTGAGGAAGACGGTGACCCCTTCGTGCCGCGCGAGGCGGGAGACCTCGTCCCACATCGCGCTCCTGCTCTGGGGATCCAGCCCGGTGGTCGGCTCGTCGAGGAAGAGGATGCTCGGCCCGTGGACGAGCGCGAGCGCCAGGTCGAGGCGACGCTTCATGCCGCCCGAGTACCCCCCAACCTTGCGATCCGCGGCCTGTGTCAGCCCGACCCGCTCGAGCAGCTCGTCGGCGCGCCTGCGCCGCTGCGCCTTCGCCAGACCGTGCAGCATCGTCTGCAGCCGCATGTGATCGCGGCCGGTGAGCAGCGGGTCGAGCGCGACCTCCTGGAGCGCGGCGCCGATCACGCCCCGGACTTTCGGCCCCTCGGCGACGACGTCGAACCCTCCCACCCGGGCGGTGCCCGAGGTCGGCGGCAGGAGCGTTGTGAGCACCAGGACCGTCGTCGACTTGCCCGCGCCGTTGGGGCCGAGGAAGCCGTAGATCTCGCCGGGCTCCACACGCAGGTCGATCTCGTCCACTGCCCGAGGCCCCTTCGGGAACTCGCGGACCAGCTTCTCCACCTCGATGCTGTTCTCCGGCGCCATCGCGACCCTG
The DNA here is from genome assembly GCA_029858755.1 of Thermoleophilia bacterium. GTDB lineage: Bacteria > Actinomycetota > Thermoleophilia > Gaiellales > Gaiellaceae > Gaiella. The sequence continues at coordinate 8,352 of JAOUEK010000025.1, read as the reverse complement.
CAGGTAACCACATGAGCCAGTCCCGCCGTCGCGGGCCGTGGGCCGTCGTGACGGTGCGTTGGACGTCGGGCGTGAGCACCCCGCACCGGGAGCCGAGCACACTGCGCAAGCCCGCGGAGGCGCAGCCGTCGGGCTCCGGATCGCGTCGCGCGTGGCCGAGCCGGCACCGGCTCCCGGGCACCACGTCCTCGACCCGACGGCGACTCGCCGCGGGACGCGACGCTGGTGGCAGCCGCCGCCGAGTCGAACAACCCGACGTCGCGCGGCTGCTCCTGCGCACCGCGGCACCCGTGACTGATACGAACGACCTGTGAGGTTCGATCGCTCGGTCGGCATCCAGCTCCACCCGACGTCCCTGCCGTCAGGCCGCCTCGGGCCGGACGCGTACGCGTTCGTCGACTGGCTCGCCGCCGCGGGTGTGCGCTGGTGGCAGGTACTGCCGCTCGGCCCGCCCGACCGCTTCGGGTCACCGTACGCGTCCCCGTCCGCGTTCGCCGGCTGGGGAGGGCTGCTCGCGGAGCCCGAGGCGCCCGTCACGGCGCAGGAGGCCGACGCGTTTCGGCATGAGCACGCGAGCTGGGCCGCCGACTGGGAGGCGTTCGCAGGGCAGGGGGCGATCGAGGAGCAGGTGCGCTTCGCGCGGGAGTGGGCGGCGTTGCGGAGCTACGCGGCGCAGCGCGGCGTACGGATCATCGGCGACGTCCCCATCTACGTCGCTCCCGGCGGCTGCGACCATCGCGCCCACCCGGAGCTGTTCCTGCCGCTCGACCGCGTCGCGGGCGCCCCACCCGACCTGCTCAACGAGGACGGCCAGCTCTGGGGGAACCCGCTGTACGCCTGGGATGTACACGCCCGCACCGGCTATGGCTGGTGGGTGGAGCGCCTGCGCCGGACGGTCGAGCTGGTCGACGTCTTCCGCATCGACCACTTCCGCGGGCTCGTCGCCTACTGGGCCGTTCCGTCAGGGTCGGCGACGGGGCGCGACGGACAGTGGGAGCAGGGCCCCGGCGGTGCGGTGCTGAGAGCGGCCGAGCAAGCGCTCGGCCCCCTTCCCGCGATCGTGGAGGACCTCGGCCTGATCACGCCCGACGTGTACGCGCTCCGCGACGAGCTCGGCCTGCCGGGCATGGCGGTGCTGCTCTGGGCGTTCGAGGGCGAGCCGGAGAGCTTCCACCGACTCGAGAACCATCGGGAGCAGACGGTGCTCTACACGTCAACGCACGACACGGAGACGCTCGCGGGGCACTTCGGCGCTGATCAGGCAGCCGCCCTGCTCGAGCTGGCGCTCGGCTCGCGGGCGTCACTCGTGGTGATCCCCGTTCAGGACGTGCTCCGGCTCGGGAGCGAGGCCCGCATGAACCGCCCGGGGACGACGGAGGGCAACTGGGCCTGGCGCCTGCAGCCCGGTCAGCTGACCGACGACCACGCGGCACGCCTCCACAGGGCAGCCGGGGAGGCCGGGCGTGCGTGACCCGATCGCGCAGCGGACGAACGTCCTGCTCCAGGTCTTCGTCAGCGGGCGGCCCGCGGGCGAGCTGCTCCGGCGGGAGCCGTACTTGAGCTCGTCGACGTCGTGCGGTTCGCCCCCGGCGACGCCCTTCAGCCTCTCACCGTGCTCCGGCGGGGTGTGGGCTCCGCGCTTCGGCAGCGAGAACGTGTGGCGCCTCGACGTCCCCGCTCCGTCCCCGGGATGACGGCGGGATGACGACGGCGGGGTGAGGCTACAGCCTCACCCCGGAGGCTCGCCGACGCGCTCCCGCCCTCACGGGGAGCGGCCGACGCCGGCGTGCCACCCAGGGGGCCCGCACGACGCCGCAGCGCCGCCGCGGGGCCGGCCTCAGCCAGGCCCTGCCGTCCGGCCAGGTGCACCCTCGAGCGGGAGCTTCGTGGCGACGACGCGCTTGCCGTTGCGGGTGTAGACGACGTCCACGGAGTCGTTCTGCCGGTAGGTGCCGGCGACGCCGAGGACCATCGACGTCCAGCGGCGGACACCGAGGCTGCCCTCCTGCCGGAGCTGGTCCTCGAACACGAGCGCTCCGTCACGCACGACGTAGTCGCGCCCCTCCACCCTGTGCACGCCGTTGACATAGACGTCGAAGGGGCGCGTGACGTCGGGCGGCAGCCGGACGCGGGTTGGACGACGCGCGTCGTCGGTCACCCTCATAGAATGACACCGCCCGTGCGTCCCAGGCTGCTCCTCATCATCGGCGTGCTCGCCGCGCTGCTCGCGCTGGCCGGCGCAGCGGCAGCCGGCAACGGAGGCTTCGGGCCCACGTCCCCCGCGTCGCCGAACGCCGAGGGCATCGCCACGAGCTTCTGGTTCGTGACCGCGCTCGTGCTCGGCGTGTTCCTGCTCGTGGAGAGCCTGCTCGTCGTGTTCGTCGTGCGCTTCCGCCGCCGGAAGCGACCCCGCGACGCGGACGGCCCGCAGATCCACGGGTCGAACCGCCTGGAGCTCGCGTGGACCGCCGGCCCGGTGCTGATCCTGTTCGCGATCGCGGTCTTCGTGTTCGCGAAGCTCCCGGGCATCATCGACTCGCCCGACGCGACGGCGTCCGGCGGGCCGCTCCGGATCGAGGTGGTCGGGCACCAGTTCTACTGGCAGTTCCGCTACCCGAACGGCGTGATCGCGATCGACCGCATGCGCGCCCCTGCCGGCCGGCCCGTCGTGCTCGACGTCACCGCGCCGGACTGGGACGTCAACCACTCCTGGTGGATCCCGCGGCTCGGCGGCAAGATCGACGCAATCCCCGGTCGCATGAACACCACCTGGTTCCGGGCGAACGAGCCCGGCTTCTACGAGGGCCGCTGCGCCGAGCTCTGCGGCGCCTTCCACGCGAAGATGTTGACCGGGGTCGAGGTGCTGCCGCAGGCCGACTTCGACGAGTGGCTGACAACGGCGTTCTCCGCGCAACACCAGGCCGACCCGGCACTGGGCCGCGAGCTGTGGGAGGGCGTCTGCGCGAAGTGCCACGGGCTGGCCGCCGAGGGTGGCTACGGCCCGACGCTCGCGGCCGCCACGCTCACCAACCGCGACGCGCTGGAGACGGTGATCCGCAACGGCCGGGCGCTCCCCGGGCGGAACGTGATGCCCTCGGTCGGCCGCGACTGGACGGCAGCGCAGCTCCAGTCCCTCTACGCGTACCTGGAGGCGGAGTTTGGCAGTCAGGGCTGAGTCGCCACCCGCACCCCAGTGGCAGCGCGGCAAGGTGGCCAGCTGGCTCGTCACCGTCGACCACAAGCGGATCGGGATCCTCTACCTGGCAACCGCGGGGCTCTTCTTCCTGCTCGCCGGCGTGCTCGCGCTCCTGATCCGCATCCAGCTCGCCCGCCCAGACCAGTCCGTGCTCACCGGGGACAGCTACAACGAGGTCGTCACCATGCACGGCACGGCGATGGTGTTCTTCGTCGTCGTGCCCATCCTCGCCGGCCTCGGCAACTTCCTCGTGCCGCTCCAGATCGGTGCCCGCGACATGGCCTTCCCCCGGCTGAACGCGTTCTCCTACTGGCTGTTCGCCGCGGGCGGGATCGTCTTCGCCCTCTCCTTCTTCGCTCAGGGAGGCGCCGCGCGCACGGGTTGGACCGCATACCCGCCGCTCTCAGTGCTCTCACCCGGGAACGGCCAGGACCTGTGGATCCTCTCGCTGCACCTGCTCACCGTGTCCTCGCTGGCGGGGGCGATCAACTTCATCGTCACCATCCACAACATGCGCACGGCTGGCATGTCGTGGATGCGGATGCCGCTCTTCGTCTGGGCGATCGAGGTCTACGCCTGGCTGTTGCTGCTCGTGCTGCCCGCGCTCTCCGCGGGGCTGACGCTGCTCCTGCTCGAGCGCCGCTTCCCCGGGACCTTCCACTTCTTCGTCCCCGAGGACGGCGGCAGCCCGGTGCTCTACCAGCACGTCTTCTGGTTCTTCGGGCACCCGGAGGTGTACATCATGATCCTCCCGGCGATGGGGATCATCTCGGAGATCCTGCCCGTGTTCTCGCGCAAGCCGGCCTTCGGCTACAAGGCGATCGCGCTCTCCACCGTCGCCATCGGCTGCTTCTCGATGATCGTGTGGGCGCACCACATGTTCACGGTCGGCCTCTCCAACTACCTGAACGCGTGGTTCATGGTGGTGTCGATGGTGATCGCGGTGCCCACCGGCATGAAGATCTTCAATTGGCTCGCGACCCTGTGGCGGGGGAACCTCAGCCTCGACACGCCGATGTGGTTCGCGATCGGCTTCCTCTCCATCTTCACCGTCGGCGGGCTCTCCGGGATCTACCTCGCGGCGTTCCCCATCGACTGGCAGGTGCACGACACGTACTTCGTGGTCGCGCACTTCCACTACGTGCTGTTCGGCGGCTCGCTGTTCGCGATCATCGGCGGCCTGTTCTACTGGTGGCCGAAGATGTTCGGGCGCTTCCTCTCCGAGCGCCTGGGGAAGCTCACGTTCGCCCTGCTCTTCGTGGGCTTCAACGTCACGTTCTTCCCCCAGCACATGCTCGGCCTGCTGGGGATGCCGCGACGCATCTACACGTACTCCGAAGGCGGCCTCTGGCAGGCGTACAACATGGTCTCGACCGTCGGCTCGTTCCTGATGGGCGTCGGCGTGCTCGTCTTCATGCTCGCCATCGCGCGCAGCCGCACCGGTCGCCGGGCCGGCAACGACCCCTGGCTCGGGGACACGCTCGAGTGGTACACGACCTCCCCGCCGCCGCCGCACAACTTCGACACGGTTCCCTACGTGACGAGCGCCAGACCCCTGTCCGACCTGCGACGCTCGCTCAAGGAGCGCAGTGCGCTCTGAGCCGGCCATCACCCCCGGGCCTGTCCTACGCCTGACGGCAGCAGCGGCCGCGGTCGCCACCGGCGCAGTCGTCGTCAGCGCGGCCGTCGAGCTCGGGCACACGCACTGGGGCGCGGCGCTCGTGGCGCTGCCGCTGCTCGTCGCCGTGCTCGTCACCGCGCGCGCCGCCTACCCGCGGCTCGTCCCCTCGGCGGCGGCGGCGCTCGTATTGCTCCTCGCGGCGATCGCGAGCGGCGGCGTCGTGGCCGTCAGCGGCGACGCCGGCTGGGCGGTCGGCCTCCACGTGCTGCTCGCGGGCTCCTCCCTCGGCGCCGCGCTCGTCACGTGCGCGGCATCGCTCCGTGGCGCGCCGGTGCCGTTCGGGCCCTGGCGGGACTACGTCACGCTGACGAAGCCGACGATCATGATCCTGCTCCTGCTCACCGGCGCCGGGGGCATGTTCGTGGGCGCCGCCGGCTGGCCCGGAGCCGTCGAGCTGGCAGCGCTGCTCGCCGGCCTCGGCCTCGCGTGCGGGGGGGCGAGCGCGCTCAACCACGTGATGGACGCCGACATCGACCGCCTGATGGGGGAGCGCACACGCCGCCGGCCAGTGGCCTCCGGCCGCGTGCCACCGCCGCGCGCCCTCGAGTTCGGGATCGCCCTCTCCGCCGTCTCGTTCGCGCTGCTCGCCTCCACGCTCAACGTCTTCACCGCGGCGCTCGCGCTCCTCGGGAACCTCTTCTACGTCGTCGTCTATACCGGCTGGCTGAAGCGCTCGACGGATCAGAACATCGTCATCGGCGGAGCCGCCGGCGCGATCCCCCCACTCGTCGGCTACGCGGCCGCGACCGGCGACCTCGGCTGGCCGGCGCTGGCGCTGTTCGGGATCGTCTTCCTGTGGACGCCGCCGCACTTCTGGGCGCTGGCGCTGATGATCAAGGAGCACTACGCGAAGGCCGGCGTGCCCATGCTGCCCGTGTCCCGTGGCGACAGGGAGACTCGGCGGCAGATCCTCCTCTATTCCGTGGTGCTCGTCGCGTTCACGCTCGCCGCAGGGCTCTTGCTCGGCCCGGTGTACACGGCCGCCGCCGGCCTCGTCGGCGCATGGCTGCTGCTGCTCGCGTGGCGGCTGCGCCGCGAGCAGACGCGGCACAGCGCCGCCGCGCTCTTCCACTACTCTCTCGCGTACCTCGCCGTGCTCTTCGTCGCTGCCGCCATCGACCCCCTCGTCACCTAGATGCTGGATCCCGAGCTCGAGCGGAAGAACATGCGCTTCGGCCTCGCCCTGTTCGGGCTCTTCGTGCTGCTGTTCGTCGGCACCGCGGTCGTCTCGCTCGTCTACCTGCAGCTGGACTGAGCGGGCCGGCGCGTCGGGGACGCGAGCGACGCCCTCACCCGTTCGGGGGACGGCAGGGACGGAGCCGCTGCCGACAAAGGATGTGCCATGCGCACCCTTCGCCTTCTCTCACTGTGCCTCGCCGCCGCTGCGGCCCTCGTCGTCCCCTCGACCGCGCTCGCCAAGCAGTCGAAGCCCACCGCACCCAAGAATCTCCGCGGCTTCCTGGTGAGGCCGAGCGAGAAGGTGGTGCACGTCTTCTCGCGCACCCCCGCGTTCACGTGGGCGCCCGTGCGCGGCGCGCTGTGCTACGAGTTCGAGCTGGCGACCAGCAAGACGTTCACGGAGAGCTCGCTCGTCTGGTCGAACGTGCGCTACGGCGTGAAGCCGGGCGGCGGCTGCCAGGCCGTGCCGGCGAGCTCGCCGGCCGCCTCCGACGCCGCCGAGGCGAGCTCGACGAGCTCCGGCTCCGAGTCGAGCTCCGGCTCCGAGTCGAGCTCCGGCTCGACGACCGGGGCTCAGGATCCCGCCGTGACGAGCATGATCCAGCCGCTGCGCGTGCCGGCTGTCTCCGTCGACGTCGCGCTGCCCTGGTTCACCGGCAACCCCTACGCCCTCCATGCGCGCGTCCGCGCGATCACGAGCCGCGGCCCCACCGGGTGGAGCAAGCGATTCGGCTTCAACATGCGCTGGCCGAGCGTGCCGCGCCCGAAAGCGGCCGCGCCGGGCCTCGTGCGCTGGACGCCGGTGATCGGCGCCACCGCCTACCAGGTCTGGTTCCCGGACGCCGGGAAGGTGTTCACGACCGTGACGAACGTCGCCGACCAGCGCGAGTTCTACACCTGGAAGTTCGATGCAGGCTGGTGGGCCGGTGTCCGCTACCGCGTGCGCGCCATCCGCCGGGTCTTCGGCGACGTCCCGAACGGGCTGCAGCCGGTCTCGTACGGGCCGTGGAGCCCCGTCTACTCGGCCTTCAACCCCGGCAAGGCGACGGGGCCGCTGACGCTCGCGTTCGCGACCTCCGACCGCGTCAGCGGCGCGAAGGCGACGAAGCCGCACCAGCTGATGCCCGCGTTCTCGTTCCGCGGCAACCAGTCGCTGGACGGCCGTGCCTTCGACCTCTTCCGCATGTACGCGTTCACCGACCGTGACTGCGTCAACGTCGTCTACCGCGGTGCCGTCGTCGGCAGCCCCGGGTACGCGCCGCGCGCCACCGGCCCGCTCTCGCTGCCCTTCAGCGACGAGGAGATCGACAAGGCGCTCAACGTCTACCTCAAGGACGCCAACGACGAGGGCGACACGCGGACGATCGACGGCGCGAAGATCGTCACCAACGAGACGGTGCAGAGCGCATCTGCGACCAGCGGCACGGCAGAAGGCTTCGACCTCGTCACCGGCGCCAAGGTCGATCTCCCCGATGTCGACTTCCCGAGCACCCGCTACTTCTGGACGGTCGTGCCCGTCGCCCTGCTCGAGGATGCCGACGGCACGCGGTTCTACAAGGACATGGACCTGCCGCAGGACGCCTGCCGGGCGGGCCGCGTGCTGAGCTTCGGCAAGGAGAGCGACCCGGTCGTCACCGGCGCCCGCTACGTCTCCGGCCTCACGCCCGGCGGCCGCCTGCTCTCCGCCGCGGGCGGCAAGAAGCGGCCGTTCGTGTACTCGACGCCGCTCGTCGCGTGGCTGCCGGCGCTCGGCGCCACGGCCTACGAGGTGCAGTGGTCGCGGACGCGCTACCCGTGGCGCGCCCAGGGCTCGAAGACGACGTACTCCACGTCGGCGGTGCTCGACCTCGCTCCCGGCTCCTGGTTCTTCCGGGTGCGCGGCCTGAACCAGCTCCAGGCGCGCAAGCCGGAGATGTCCTGGTCGGCTCCGGTGCGACTCAAGGTGGCGAAGCCGACCTTCCGGCTCGTCGCCTCTCGCTGAGCTTCCTTCCAGAGGAGAGCCGTCGAGGGTCGGGGCCCACAGCCCCGGCCCTCACACGTTCTCAGGGACGGCCGCGGACGACCACGCCCGCCGCGGGCTCCCAGCCGACGAGCACCCGCGTGCCGTGCGTCGACTCGGTGACACCACGCTCCCGCTCGACGCGCACGTGGACGGTGCCGCCGCGGTCGAGGTCGACCACGACCTTCCGGGCAACGCCGAGGTAGACGGTCTCGGCAACGGTCCCCGCGAGCACGTTGGCCCCGGGGGACAGCCGATCGCCCTCGTGTTGCTCGACGAGCTCCATACGCTCGGGCC
>JAOUEK010000443.1 GCA_029858755.1 Thermoleophilia bacterium | reverse complement strand
GGTCGACGAGGCGGCGGCGGCGCGGTATCCGTACGCTCCGGAGCTCCCCGCCCGCGAGTTCCACGACGACGGCTCCGTGGCGGACTGGTAGCGGTGCCGCTCGACCCCCAGGCCCGCGCCTGGCTGGACGCGGCGGCGGCGGCGGGCGGGCGGCCGTACCACGAGGTCGGCGTGGAGGAGGCCCGGCGGCTCATCGACGCCAACGCCGTCGAGCTCTTCGGCGGGCTCGAGGAGGTCGACGCGATCGAGGAGGTCGACGCCGGCGGGGTCACCGCCCGGGCCTACCGTCCATCGGGCGGGGAGGATCAGGCCCTGGTCTGGCTGCACGGCGGTGGCTGGGTGATCGGCTCGCTCGGCTCTCACGACCCGCTGTGCCGTGCGCTCGCCGCACGCTCCGGCTGCACCGTGGTGGCCGTCGACTACCGGCTCGCGCCAGAGCACCCCCATCCCGCTGCGCTCGAGGACGCCTGGGCGGCGACCGCATGGGCGACGGAGAGCTTCGGGCGTGTCGCAGTCGGTGGTGACAGCGCCGGGGGGCACCTGGCCGCCGTCGTGGCGCGGCGCGCGCGCGACCGTCGCCTGCCGATCGCGCTGCAGGCGCTCGTCGTGCCCGTCACCGACTACTCGTTCGACACGGCGTCCTACGCCGAGAACGGATCGGGCTACGCCCTGGAGCGGCAGACGATGGAGTGGTTCTGGGGCCTGTACGCCCGCGATGCGTCACCCGACGACCCTGACGTCTCACCCCTCCGTGCATCCGACCTCACGGGAGTGGCGCCGGCGCTGGTGCTCACAGCCGAGCACGATCCACTGCGAGACGAGGGCGAGGCGTACGCGACCAAGCTGCGGGAGTCGGGCGTCGAGGTCGCGCACGTCCGTGTCGACGGCATGGTGCACGGCTTCCTCCGCATGCCCGGAATCATCGATCGGGCGGACGGCGCGATCGACCTGGTCGCGTACGCAGTCCACGCGGCGCTGACGATGCGCGAGGCCTTGTAACGATCAGTTACGAGGATGTGTTGCGGGGTGGTCGCCCGACGGGATGCGGGTCGGGCCCGCAGGGGCTCGACCGGCCCGTGGCTCGGTGCCGGTCACGACGGGCGGCGGGCGATTGCGCGCGGGAAGCGGTCGACCCGGAAGGGCTCGAACACCTCAGGCCGTGAGCCGCTGACGATCATCTCCGCCATCGCCTTGCCCGCAGGCGGAGAGACCGTCATGCCGAGCATCGAGTAGCCGGTCGCGAGGTACGCGTTCCGGTAGGGCTGCGCCCAGTCGAGGATGGGCAGGCCGTCGACCGTCATCGGGCGGAGGCCGGCCCACGGCTCCTCGTACTCGGGCCTCTCCAGGTCGACGTACCCCCGGGCGAGCTCGAACAGGTTCGTGATGCGCCGCTGGTCGATGGCGAGGTCGTAGCCGGAGAACTCCATCGTGCCGCCGATCCGCACGCGGTCGCCGAGCGGCGTCACCCCGGCGTGGATGTCGGCGAAGAGGATCCCGTGCCTCGGCATCACGGTCGGTGTGAGCAGGAACGAGTAGCCCTTCCCGGGCTCCATCGGGATCTTCACGCCGAGCTTCGCCGCCAGCGGCGTCGTCCACGACCCGGCGGCGAGCACGAAGTGGTCGCCCGTGACGTCGCCGGCGCCCGTGCGCACGGAGCGGACGACGCCGCCGCTGCGCTCGAACTCGATCACCTCCGCGCCCTCGAGGAACTCGACACCCATCGTGCGCAGCTTGGTGGCGAGCCCGTCGACCATCGTGTCCGCCTTCACGTTCCACTGCTCGGCGAGGTGGAAGCCGGCCTTGACGCGGTCGTTGAGCGCGGGCTCGAGGGCGTGGATCTCGTCCTCGTCGAGGATGTCGTCCGGGAGCTCGAAGCCGTGCCGGCGCATGCCGTCGAGGCTGTCGAGCACCTTGCGCGCGTCCTCGGGCTTGGCCGTGGCGCAGACCATGCCGAGCTTCCACAGGTCGAAGCGGATGCCGTCGTCCACCATCTCGTCGACGAGGTCGAAGCACGGCCTCCCGAGCGCGGCGAGCGCCGCCGTGCCGCGGTCGTAGTCGCGCTCGTTGCAGTACGTCCAGAAGCGCAGCAGCCAGGGTGTGAGGTGCGGGAGGTAGCTCGGCTTGAAGTAGAGGGCCGAGTCGGCGCGGACGAGCGCGCGCAGCCCGTAGATCGTGAGGCCGGGCTCGGGCAGCGGGCCCGCCTGCGCGGGCGCGATCCAGCCTCCGTTGCCCCACGAGGATGCGGTGCGGGCGCCGACGACGGCGCGGTCGACGATCGTGACGTCGGCGTCGCGCTGACGCAGGTAGTACGCGCAGCAGAGCCCGGAGATGCCGCCGCCGATGACGACGACCTTCACGAGGGGATCCCCGCGGTCGCCTCGATCTCGATCAGCATCCCCGGCACCGTGAACCCGGTGACGATCGTCGTGCGCACGGGCCGCGGGGACGGGAAGTACTCGGCCCAGATCGTGTTCCACTCGCCGAAGTGCGCCGGGTCGAGGAGGTAGCACTGGACTCGCAGCACGTGCTCGGGACCCGAGCCCGCCTCGGCCAGCGACGCCATGATCTGGTCGAGCACGTTGCGCGCCTGCACGGCGAAGTCCGTGGAGACGACCTCCATGGTGGTG
>JAOUEK010000024.1 GCA_029858755.1 Thermoleophilia bacterium | reverse complement strand
CCTGCGGGGTAGACGCTCGCAGGCAACTACAAGAAGCGCGGCAGACGGCTTCAGGCAGAGCCACCGCATCATCCCAACGCCCCACCGCCGGCGCAGCCGGCAGGTGGCTTCAGGGGTCTGCCCGCCGCAAAGCGGCGGGATCGTTGCGGCCTGGGCTCCGCTCCCGCGGAGCCCAGGCTCGCAGGGCAGCTATCTGTCCTTGTGGAACCAGCGCCCGCCTGCGCTTGCCCCGCCGTCGACGTGCAGCGTTTGCCCGGAGAGGAACGAGCCGGCGTCGGAGGCGAGCAGCAGGCACGCGCCGACGAGCTCGCGGGGCAGGCCGGGTCGCTCCACCGGGACGCGGTTGAAGATCCACCGGCGTATGTCGTCGTCTGCCCACACGGGGGCGGCGAGCGGCGTGTCCATGAAGCCGGGAGCGATCGCGTTGGCCCGGATCCCGTGCTCGGCCCACTCCAGCGCCATCACCTTGGTCAGCTGGCTGAGCCCCGCCTTGGCCGGCCCGTAGACCGAGATCTGCTCGAGCGCGTAGAGCGCGTTCAACGAGGAGATGGAGACGATCGAGCCCCCGTCGCCCTGCTCGATCATGCGCCGCGCCGCCGCCTGCGAGAGGAAGTAGGGCAGCCGGAGGTCGATGCGCGTGATCCAGTCCCACGTCGCGCGATCCATTTCCAGGATCGGCATGCGCCGGTTGACGGCGGCGTTGTTGACGAGCACGTGGAGGCCGCCGAGCAGCTCGACGGCGGCGGCCACGACCCGCTCGGGCGCGTCCTCCTCGGCGAGGTCGATCGCGACGCCGGCCGCCTCGACGCCGGCCTCGCCGAGCAGCGCGACCAGCTCGTCGACGGGCCCCTGCTCGAGGTCGGTCACGAGCACCCGTGCCCCCGCCGCGCCGAGGCCCGCCGCAAACCAGCGACCGAGCCCACCGGTCGCACCGGTGACCACGGCGACCCGGCCGGCGAGCGAGTACAGCGCCTCCGGTGCGAGCGCCCGGATGGCGTCCGCGTCGAGCTGAGGTGCGGCACTCACCGGACTGCGCACCAGGTCCCGCCCACGCGGCCGATCCTACCGCACCGCAGCGGGCAGCCTTTCGCGGCTCGTATGATCCGGCAATGGCGTCGACGATCCACTCGCTCGTGCCCGCCGAGGTCGGCTGGCGCGCCTTCTACCGGGGCGAGTACGAGGAGGACGGCGAGAGCGCACGCGTCGTCGCCTGGGCGCTCGTCGACGGCGCGGACGGCCGGGAGGTCGTTGGCCTCGTCGTCGACGCCGGCGACCCCACGAAGATCGTGCCCGCGCCCGACGGCGCCTCCGCGCTCGCGCCGGACTTCGATCGCTACGGCTTCCGCGGCGACTGAGCGGGGTCACCGCGAAGGGGTGACGGACCCGGGCCGGACGAACGGCCGGCGCTCCATGCTCCCCCACTCGCGCCGCCCGCGCAGGAGGCCGAACAGCAGACGACCGACGCACGAGGCTGCGTGGGCTGCATGACGACCGCCGCCGCCCCCGCCGCGGCCGCGTGGGCAACCCGCCGCCGAGACGACCTGCTCTCGGTCGATCAACGCAACGTCTGCAGCGCATGCTGAACGCGCTTCATCAGCACCGGCACGCTGAACGGCTTGGCGACGTGGTCGGCGGCGCCGAGCTCGAGCGCCTGCACGATCTCGGCCTCGCCGGCGCGGAACGTGAGCACGATCACACGGCAGTCGTCGAGGCGCCCCGCGTCGCGCAGGCGCCGCAGCACTCCGAACCCGTCGAGGCCCGGCAGGCCGATGTCGAGCAGGACGACCCGCGCGCGAAGGCGGCCCGTGGCGAGCAGCTCCGCCGCCTCGGCGCCGTCGGCGAGCCGCCGCGACGCGTAGCCACGCGTGTCGAGCGCGTGCACGAGGATGTCCGAGACGGCGTCGTCGTCCTCGACGACGACCACGTCCACGTCGGCGGGATCGTCCGCCAGCTCGAGCCTCGAGGCGGTGACCACACGGGCCCGTCGCGCCTTGGCTGCGTAGAGCGCCCGGTCCGCGGCGCGGAGGAGCGCCTCCAGGTCGGCGCCGTCGTCGGGGAACTGAGCCACCCCTGCGCTGAAGCTGACCGCCGGCGCCTCGCTCGGGATCGCCCGATGCTCCGCCTCGCGTAGCTCCTCGATCAGCTCGGCCACCCGCTCCACGGCGTCGCCGGAGGGGGTGCCGAACATCCCGATCGCCAGCTCGTCACCGCCCCAGCGGGCGACGACGTCCTCCTGGCGCAGCGAGGCGAGGATCAGCGTGCCCACCCGCCGCAGCGCCGCGTCCCCGGCCGCGTGCCCGTAGCGGTCGTTGATCCGCTTCAGGCCGTCGATGTCGACGAGGGCGAGCGACAGCGGCTGGCCGTGGCGACCCGCGAGCCGCATCAGGTCGGAGAGGGCCTGCTCCGCGCGCCGGCGACTCGTCAGACCGGTGAGCGAGTCTGTCCCGGCCTCGGCGCGCACGAGCTGGCTCCGCTGCACATGGGCCCGGACACGGGCCTGCAGCTCGGGGGCGACGACGGGCTTGGCGACGTAGTCGTCCGCTCCCGCGGCGAATGCGGCCCGGATCGTCTCGGCGTCCGTGTGCGCGGTCAGGATCAGCACGGGGATGCTGTTCCAACGGGCGTCGCCGCGGATCACCCGACAGATGTCGATGCCGTCGACCTCCGGCATGGTCACGTCGAGGAGCACGACGTCGGGGCGGACGTCCTCCAGCCGCTGCCAGACCGTGGCCGCCTCGGCGACCTCGACCACGAGGAGCCCGTCGCCACGCAGGACCTCACCGACGAGGTCGCGGGCGACGTCGTCGTCGTCCACGACGAGCACCGTGGCGCCCGCAGCGGGGTCGCCCCGCGCGACGTCGGCCACCGCCGCCACGATGACGTCAGCGGAGAGGTCGCGGGCGAGGAAGCCACGCGCCCCGAGCCGGGCGACGCGGAGGCGATCCGTGAAGGACGCGTCGCGGGCGAGAGCGAGCGCGGGCAGGGAGGCATCCCGCGCGATCAGGGTCTTCAGGGCATCGAGCCCGCGATCGCCCGGCTGGTCGACGTCGACGATCGCCGCGGCGAACGTCGTCGCCAGGCTTCCCACCGTCCCCAGCCCCGCTGTCTCACGCGTCTCGAGCTCGAACCCTCGGGCCACCGCCGCCACGTCGAGCCGCGCTGCGAGGCGCTCGTCGGGCGTGACCAGCAGGATGCGGGGCGCGGTCGCGTGCTCCTCGCCGGCGTCGGCAGCGACCGTGGCCTGCTCGGGGCCGTGCTCGAGAAGGTCGCGGAGGGCCGTGGTCGCCTCGGAGAGCTGCAGGGCGTCGCGGCAGCCGTCGTCGAGGAGCCTCTCGATCCGCCGCGCGAGCCGAGTGCCCTCGGCCAGACCGAACGTCCCCAGGGAGCCGGCGAGCTTGTGAGCGTCACCGGCGGCGCGGAGGCGGGCGCCGTCCTCGACCGTGCCCTCGACGGCGGCGAGCGCCACGGCCTCCAACGAGGCAATGCGCTCGAGGTTGACGGCACGGTGCTTCTCCCAGAGGGTGGAGAGCGCATCGAGGACGCGGTCGCCGCGCGCCCGCGGCGGCGGCTCGCGCGCCGGGCCCGGCTCGCCGGCCGACGACACAGGGGTGCTCACGGCGACCAGCCGAGGATCGCGGAGACGTCCTCGTGGAGGGTCATCGGGTCGAACGGCTTGGCGATCACGCCGGCGACGTCGAGCTCGGAGAGAAGCCTGGTCTCGGACGACTGCGCCTTGGCGGTGAGGAAGATGACGGGGATCCCGACCGTGTCGCGCCCGTCGCGGAGCCGAGCCAGCGTCTCCGGGCCACTGAGCCCCGGCATCATCACGTCGAGCAGGATCACGTCCGGGGCGTCGCCCGCAGCCCTGGCCACGCACTCGTCGCCCGAGCCGGCCGTCGTCGCCTCCCAGCCGCCGACGAGCTCGAGGCTCATCTGCGCGACCTCGCGGATGTCGTCCTCGTCGTCGACGATCAGCACACGGCGCCTGGACATCTACGCGGCCTCCGCACGTGGCGGCGTGATGTGGCCGAGCAGCTCGATCACGTGGCGCTCGAACTCCTCCGGGCTGACGCGGCCCTTGGTGAGGAACACCGTCTGCCCGAGGCGAAGGCGCTCCCGCTCCTCGTCCGAGAGGTCCTTCGCCGTGTACACGACGAGCGGGACGAGATGGAGACGATCCTGGCGTCGCAGCCAGTCGACGACCCAGAAGCCGTCGCCGTCGGGAAGGACGAGGTCGAGCACGACGAGGTCGGGAGCCACCTCGTGGCTGAGCTGCACGGCGTCGCGAGTGGTGGGCGCGTGATGGGTCTCCACCCCGTGTCGCTGAAACGTCTCGACGATGATCGCGGCGAGATCGGGGTCGTCCTCGACGACGAGCACACGCCTCACGGGCGCGTGCGCTCGAAGGGCTCGCTGCAGGACATCGCCGAGGAACTCGGTGTCGACGGCGCCCGTGTCGAGCGAGACCACCGCGGAGCCTTCCCCGCCTTCGTGCGGAAGGCCCGAGCGGGTGAACATGACGACCGGCACGCCGTCGATCGCTGCGCCGGCAGGAAGGTCGTCGGCGACCGCCCCCTCACCGTCGAGGTCGAGCAGGACGACCTGCAGCTGCTCCGTCGCGGTGACGGTGGCCACCTCGGCGATCGAGGACATGCCGAGCACGCGGTACCCGCGACGCTCGAGCACGGGCGCGAGGGCATCGATCGTACGGGGCTCCGCGCTGCAGACGGCCACCGTCGGGGCCGCCGTGGCGCGACCCGCCCCGGCGATCGAGGCCGGCGTCACCGCCTGCATCTCCGCCGCGGGAAGCGTGAACGTGAACGTGCTGCCGACGCCCGCCACGCTCTCCGCCCAGATCCGGCCGCCGTGTTGCGCCACGATGCTGCGGCAGATCGCGAGGCCGAGGCCGGTGCCGCCCTTCTGGCGGGAGTCGGACGCATCGACCTGCTGGAAGCGGTCGAAGATCGACTCGAGCTTCGCCGCAGGGATGCCGCGGCCGCGATCGACGACCCGGACGACGGCGCCCTCGGCCCCTCCGCGAACCTCCACGACCACTTCGCCGCCCGGGTCCGAGAACTTGATCGCGTTGCCGAGCAGGTTCGTCAGCGTCTGCACGATGCGATCCGCGTCGACCACCAGCGCGACGGGCTCCACGTCCGAGCGGAGCGTGACACCCGCCCTCTCCGCGATCGGCTGGATCGCGTCGACCGCCAGCCGCACCAGCTCGAGGGCGTCCGCCGGGCGCCTGTCGACACTGACCTGGCCGGACTCCAGCCGCTCGATGTCGAGGATGTCGTTGATCAGACGCAACAGGCGGTCGCTGTTCGACCCGGCGATCTCGAGTAGCCGCTGCGCCTTCTCGTCGAGGTCGCCGACGGCGCCCCCCTCGAGGAGCCGCAGGGCCCCGCGGATCGACGTCAGCGGCGTCCGCAGCTCGTGGCTGACGACCGACACGAACTCGTCCTTCATGCGAGCTACCTCGCGCTGCTCGGTGACGTCCTCGAAGGACGTGACCACCGCATAGGGGCGGCTTTCGCCGGAGCGGACGATCGGCTCGGAGCTCGCGGACAGCCAGCGCAGCTCTCCGTCGGGCCGGCGCACTCCCAGCACGACGCCGCGCACCGGGTCGCCCGTGCGGAGCGTCTGGAAGGCGGAGTGCTCCTCCACGGGAAGCGGGGAGCCGTCCTCCCGTACGGCGCCCCACCGAGGGTCGGCGGGACTCCTGCCGAGGAGGCGCTCCGCGCCGTAACCGAGGATCCGCTCCGCGCTCTGGTTGCAGGCAGTGACGATGCCCTCGGCGTCCTGGACGATCACGCCCTCGCTCATCGCCGCGATCACGGACCGGTACAGCTCCTCGCTGCGACGCAGCTCCTCCTCGGCCCGGAGCCGCGCGGTGACGTCGGAGCTGATCTCGAGCACCGCCTTCGGTCGCCCGTCCGCGGCAGTCTGCAGCGACCACCGGCTGAGCACCACGATCTCGTCCCCGGCTCGCGTCGTGTGGCGCAGCTCCCCGTCCCAGCGCCCGTCGCGATAGAGGGCCTCCTCGATCCCGGCGAGCGGCTCCGGGAAGACCGTCGCGAACAGATCGTGCGTGACGGCGCCCAGGGCCTCGTCCACGGGCCAGCCATACATCGCCTCCGCCCCCGCGTTGAAGTAGACGATGCGGGCGTCGAGGTCGCGGATGACGATCGACTCGCTCGCCCGGTCGAGCATCTCCGCCTGCTCGCGCAGCGAGGCCAGCGCGCGTTCGAGCCCGATCGAGGCCAGCTCCTCCTCCACCCAGCTCCCGAGCTCCCGGAGCAGCGCCACCGACTCCGCGTCGAACGACCTCGGCTCGCGGTCGATGATGCAGAGCGTCCCGAGCTTGCGCCCCTCGGGCCCGCTGAGCGGGCAGCCAGCGTAGAACCTGATCCGCGGCTCTCCGACGACGAGGGGATTGTCGGCGAACCGCGGATCGTCGAGCGCGTCCGGGACGATCAGCAAGTCGTCGCTGAGGATCGCGTGGCCGCAGAACGAGATGCTGCGGTCCGTCTGCGTGACGTCGAGGCCGACGCAGGACTTGAACCACTGCCGGTCGTGGTCGACGAGGCTGACGAGCGCGATGGGGACGCGGAAGGCGGCGGTGGCGACCCGCGTGATGCGGTCGAAGCGCCGTTCCGGAGGGGTGTCGAGCACGCCGAGGCTGTGCAGGCTCTGCAGTCGACGCGGCTCGTCGGCGGGAATCGGTGGCGTAAGCACGGGGACGCCTCTTTTTCGACCGTTGCGCGGGCAGCCTTTAGCGAAGGCGGTGGCGACGGCGTTGCGCGGCCTCGCCCTGCCTACAGGCGGCGGGTCGCGACCGCTTCGTCGTACGATCAGGCGAGCGTGGCCATGCAGACGCAGCCCTCGCTCGACCTCGACGCCCTCGCGGCGATCGAGCAGCGCGTGCTGTGGCTCGCGGTGCGCATCGTCGACTACGCGAACCGGGAGCGACCGAAGGGCGATGCGCTCAAGGTCGGCGGCCACCAGGCGTCGTCGGCCTCGATGGTGACGCTGATGACCGCGCTCTGGCTGGCGGACATGGATGCCTGCGACCGCGTGTCGGTGAAGCCGCACGCCTCACCGGTGCTGCACGCGCTCGAGTACCTGCTCGGGCGCCTCGACCGCTCGTATCTCACGCGCCTGCGCGACTTCGGCGGCCTGCAGAGCTACCCCTCGCGCACCAAGGATCCCTTCCCGGTGGACTTCTCGACCGGCTCGGTCGGGCTCGGATCGGCTGCACCGCTCTTCGCCGGGCTCGCCGACCGCTACGTGAACACGCACTTCGGCGCGTCGACGGGCGGCCGATTCGTGTCGCTGCTCGGCGATGCCGAGCTGGACGAGGGCAACATCTGGGAGGCGCTGGTGGAGCCGCTGGCGCGGACGCTCGGCAACGTGCTGTGGATCGTCGATCTCAACCGGCAGAGCCTCGACCGCGTGATCCCCGGCATCCGCGCGGCGGAGCTCGAGGCCCAGTTCCGCACCAACGGCTGGGAGGTGATCGAGCTCAAGTACGGGCGCAGGCTGCGGGCCACGTACGCCGAGCCGGGCGGCGAGCTCCTCCGCCGACGGATCGACGAGATGCCGAACGAGCAGTACCAGTCGCTGTTCGGCGCGAGCGAGGAGGTCGTGCGCCGGTCCCTGCTCGAGCCCCTCGAGGGCCGCGAGCGCGCTGCGCTGGCGGGGTTGCTCGACGACCACTCCGGTGGCGTCGGGGCGCTCGTCCGCGACCTCGGCGGGCACGACCTCGCCGATGTGCTGACAGCGCTCGCCCGCGCCAGGGAGACGACCGACCGCCCCACCGTGATCTTCGCGTACACGATCAAGGGCTACGGGCTGGAGATCGCCGGGCGGCCGATGAACCACTCCGCGCTGCTCACCGGAGAGCAGATCGACGCGTTCCGCGCCGAGCTCGGCCTCACCCCGGCGACGGAGTGGGACGGCTTCGCGCCCGACTCGGTCGAGGGGCGGCTGCTGGCCGAGGCGCGCGAGCGCCTCGACCGGGGTGAGCGCCCTCTGCCTGTGAGCGTGCCCGTGCCGACGGTGCTGTCGGAGCGCGATCCCGGCCCGACCTCCACGCAGGCGGCGTTCGGCCGCGCGCTGCTGGAGCTGTCCCGGTTGGAGGGGCTTGGCGAGCGGTTGGTCACGGTCGCCCCCGACGTGTCCGTGTCGACGAGCCTCGGCGGCTTCATCAACAAGACCGGTGTGTGGGGCCCGGAGGACGAGCCCGTGTACGACGCGATGGAGGACTCGCCGCTCAAGTGGCGCGTGGGCCCGGGCGGGCAGCACCTGGAGATGGGGATCGCGGAGATGAACCTCGTGCTCGCGCTCGGCCAGCTCGGGCTCACGTGGGACTTCCAGCGGGAGCGGCTGTTCCCGATCGGGGCGCTGTACGACCCGTTCGTGATGCGCGCGCTGGAGGGGATCGTCTTCTCCGTCTACCAGGGGGCCCGGTTCGTGCTCTGCGGCACGCCGTCGGGCATCTCGCTCTCGCGGGAGGGAGGCGCGCACCAGTCGCTGAGCACGCCCGGGATCGGGATCGAGACACCGGGCCTCACCTACTGCGAGCCGGCGTACGCGCGAGAGCTCGAGTGGCTGCTCGTCGACGGCCTCCGCCGCCTGCAGGAGCCGGACGGCGAGTCCCTCTACCTACGGCTCTCGACCAAGCCGCTCGACCAGGCACCGTTCACCGCCGCCGCCGCGCGCCGCGGAGAGGAGGCGCTCCGCGCCGACGTCGTCGCCGGCGGCTTCCGGCTGCGCGAGGCCGGGGCGTCTGACGATCGCGTGCTCGTCGCCACCTGCGGCGCGATGGCGCCCGAGGCGCTCGCCGCCGCCGAGCTGCTCGCCGAGGACGAGGGCGTGGAAGCGACCGTGCTCTGCCTCTCGTCCCCCGACCGCCTCTACCACGGCTGGCGCCGCGCGCGGACGGAGCCCGTGCGCGGCGCAGCCGCCGTCGCCACCTCCCATCTCG
Organism: Thermoleophilia bacterium; assembly: GCA_029858755.1. Taxonomy (GTDB): domain Bacteria; phylum Actinomycetota; class Thermoleophilia; order Gaiellales; family Gaiellaceae; genus Gaiella. Next base: position 1,748 of record JAOUEK010000024.1, on the reverse strand, counting down.
ACGCGCTCGTGCGCAGCGACGAGCGCGGGCTGCCGGTCGTGACCGTGATCGACGGCTCGTCGCACGCTCTCGCCTGGCTCGGCTCGGCGCTCGACACCCGCTGCGTGCCGCTCGGCGTCGATGCCTTCGGCCAGGTCGGCTCGCAGGCGGAGGTGTACGCCGCCTACGGCATCTCGCCCGAGGCGATCGCCACCGCCGCGCTCGTCGCCCTCCAGCCCTGACGCGACCGCCGTCGAAGACGGTTCAGGAGTTTCCACGGTCGCGCGCACCGTCGTGGCGGCGCCACACTTCCGGGCATGAGCGACCTCGCACGGCACGCCGTGGAGGAGCCGCGCCGCACGGAGATCCTCGAGTTGCTCGGCGATGCGCCCGCCGGTCTCAGCGCGCCGGAGCTGGCCGCGCGCCTCGAGCTCCATCCGAACACGGTCCGCTGGCACCTCGGGCGCCTCGCAGACGCCGGGCTCGTGGCGTCACGGCCGGTGCATCGGGGCCGACCGGGGCGACCGCGCATCGTCTACGAGGCGACGGGCGGCAGCGCCGGCGGCGCAGACGGCTACCGCTTCCTGGCCGAGATGCTCGCGAGCGCAGTCGCTGCGTCCGGGGACGGCGAGGCCACCGTCGAGCGCGCCGGGCGCGCCTGGGGCCGTCACCTCGTCGACGGTGCACCGCCGGCGAGCGCGGACTCTGCCGACGCGGCCGTCGCGAGGATCGTGGCCGTGCTGGCGAGCCACGGGTTCGCGCCGCGGCGATCCGACGACGTGATCGAGATGCACCATTGCCCCTTCCACGACCTCGTGGACACGTACGGACGGGTCATCTGCGGCCTGCACAGGGGCCTGCTCGCCGGCGCCCTCGAGACGCTCGACGCCGGCGTGAGCCTGCAGCGGCTCGAGCCGTATCCCGCACCGGGCGTCTGCCGGGCGCACCTCGCGGTCGACTGAGCCTGCGTTTCTCCAAGACTTTCCACGATCCGTAATTCCTACGGACCCTGCGCCGGGGACTCCACGATGCCCGGCCGCCTCGGGGCGGCGAGCGTCTCCGGTGATGGCACAGGGCGTCTCCCGCAGGCAGTTGCTGGGTCGCGCACTGGCGCTCGGCTCGGGGGCGGCTCTCGCCGATCTGCTCGGCCCTGCGCGCTTCCTGTCGCCCGCCGGGGCCGCCACCGCGGGGGCGGTCGTCCCCGGGAACCCGCTGCGGGTGATGCCGGACCGCACGTGGGAGCAGATCTACCGCAACCAGTTCGAGGACGACTCGACCTTCGTCTTCACGTGCGCTCCGAACGACACCCACAACTGCCTGCTGCGCGCACACGTGAAGAACGGCGTGGTCGTGCGCATCAGCCCCACCTACGGCTACGGCGAGGCGACCGACCTGTACGGGAACCGGGCCTCCCACCGCTGGGATCCGCGCACCTGCCAGAAGGGCCTGATCCTCAGCCGCCGCTTCTACAGCGAGCGGCGCGTGAAGGCGCCGATGATCCGCAAGGGCTTCAAGGACTGGGTCGAGGCCGGCTATCCGCGGAACGACGACGGCACGCCGCAGATGGACGTCACGCTCCGCGGCTCCGACGACTGGATCCGCATCTCGTGGGACGAGGCGACGACGATCGCCGCGAAGACCATGGAGGACGTCGCTCGCACGTTCAACGGCGACGAGGGCGCGCGCAAGCTGCTCGCCCAGGGCTACCACCCGGAGATGGTCGAGGTGATGCACGGCGCCGGTGTGCAGGCCCTCAAGCTGCGCGGGGG
>JAOUEK010000442.1 GCA_029858755.1 Thermoleophilia bacterium | reverse complement strand
ATCTGCCCCCCACACATCGCCCACCGCGAACCAGCACGCAGCCCGGTGCCAGACACATGCGGCCGCGAAGCGGACGCCTTCAGGGATCGTCGCGGGCGGGGATCTGCCCCTGCAGATCCCCGCCCTGCGGGGAAACCTACGCCCCGCGGTAGCCCCAGATCCCGCCGAAGCTCTTCCAGGCGCCCTTGTCCCACCGCTGCAGGAGCATCTGCTCGATGGGGAAGTGGTCCTTGGGGCCTGTCTTGAGCGCGATCCCGGGCAGCAGGAACGGGTTGCGCGGGATGTCCATGTTCGAGGCCGCCTTCACGAGCGCGTCGCGGGTGAGGTTCTTGCCGATCTTCTTCAGCAGCTCGACCGTCGTCCACGCGACCGCCATGCCGTACACGTGGTAGACGTCGTTCGCGTTGGCGCCGGGCGCGTACCTCTTGAGCACGGAGCGGTAGAGCTTCATGGCTGCGTCATTGCGCCACTTGGGGTCGGTCGGGTCCTTGAGGAAGACGATGGACAGCGATCCGTTGACGACCCTGTTGGTGCCGCCCTCGGAGGCCAGCACCATGATGTTCGAGGCCGAGGAGACGGCGTTGTTGATCGTCAGCTTCGGCTTCCAGCCCAGCTTGTTCGCGAAGACGAAGGCCTGGATCGCGAACTTGGGCGTGGCGAAGATGGCGAACACGTCCGCTCCCGAGGACTTCAGCTTCGCCACCTGCGACTGCACGTCGGAGGCCGTCACCTCGTACGGCTGCGCCGCGATCACCTTCACCTTCGACCGCTGCAGCCCGCGCTTGAGCCCGTTGAGCAGGTCCTTGCCGTAGTCGTCGTTCTGGAAGAGCACGGCGATGCGGGCGCCGGGGCGCGTCCGGGCGAGGTACTTGCCGTAGACCCAGCCCTCCGCCAGGTAGCTCGGCTGGAAGCCGATCAGGCCGGGGTACTCGCCGCCCTGGCTGCCGAACTGCGTCGAGCCGGAGGCGGCGAACAGCTGCGGCACGCCCTGGGCGCGCAGGTAGTCGCGGATCGCGAGGTTGTGCTCCGTCCCCAGCGCGTTGAAGATCGCGAACACCTTGTCCTGCTCGACGAGCTGCCGCGTGGCCTGCACCGTCTGGGCTGGGTTGTAGGCGTCGTCGACGTACGTGTAGGTGATCTTCCGCCCGGCGACGCCGCCGCGCGCGTTCACGTACTTGAAATACGCGTCGGCGCCGCGGGCGACGGAGGCGTACGCGGAGGCGGAGCCCGACAGCGGCGACGTCCCGCCCAGCAGCACCGAGGTGGCGGTGACGCCCGGGTCGGCGCTCGTGCGCGCCTGGCCGGCGAACGCTGCTGTCACGCCCAGGACGAGTGTGGCGGTCAGCACGAGGCTCGAGAGCGAGAGCTTCCTGATCATGGGTTTCGACGCTCCTTCGAGGACGTGGTCGTGGTCGTGTCGGCGATGGTAGCCGCGGGTTGTAAGGAGGTCGTGTGCGAGAGCGTCACGACCGCACGCGCGCGAACGCCTTCCAGAGGCGCTGGAGCAGCCCCGCGACCCCGTCCGGGAGCACGAACATGAGCGCGATCAGGACACCGCCGAAGACGAGCGCGGGGGCCCCGGGCGAGTCGGTGTCGAGGTCGCCGAGGAACGGCAGCCAGTCCGGGATCACGCTCTCGGCGTCCTGCGCCCACTGGGTCTGCATGAAGTGGATGAAGACGGCGCCGGCGATCATGCCCACGAGCGAGCCGAGGCCGCCCACGACCACGCCGACGAGGAGGAAGATCGAGAGCGCGATCGGGAACGTGTCGGGGTTGACGAAGGTGGTAGCGATCGCGAAGAGGGAGCCGGCTACGCCCGCGTACGCCGCCGAGACGCCGAAGGCGAGCGTCTTGTAGCGCGCGAGGCTGACCCCGAACGACACGGCCGCCGTCTCGCTGTCGCGGACCGAGCGCAGCGCGCGGCCGGTGCGACCGCGCAGCAGGAGCCAGGCGACGACGTAGAGCACCAGCGCGATCGACGTGGAGAGGTAGTAGAGCCAGTTGTTGAAGCTCAGCTCCTGCCCGAGCACGGTCACGGGCGTCAGCGAGGCGGTCAACTCGTCGGTGCCGAAGAGGTTGATCCCCTGACCGCCTCCGGTGAATCCTGCGAAGCGCTTGATCAGCCCGGGCAGCGCGACGGCGACGGCGAAGGTGGCGAGCGCGAGGTAGAGGCCGGAGAGCCGCAGCGCCGGGATCCCGAACAGGAACCCCGCGAGGCCGGCGACCAGCGCGGCGACGGGGATCGTCCAGACGTCCTTGACCCCGTGGTCAGCCATCAGGATCGCCGTCGTGTAGCCGCCGATCGCCATGAAGGCGCCGTGCCCGAGCGAGATCTGGCCGGTGTAGCCGGTGAGCACGTTGAGCCCGAGCAGCGCGATCAGGTAGATGGAGACGTACGCGAACTGCTGCGCCCTGAAGTCGCTCACGAACGCGGGCAGCAAGAGCGCGAGCGCAGCCAGCGTCACGAACGCGGCGATCGGAACGCCGAGCCTCCGGGCGCGCCCGCTCACACCCGCTTCACCTCCGTGCGCCCGAAGATCCCGGAGGGCTTGACGAGGAGCACGCCGAGGATGATCAGCAGCGCCGTCGGCAGGCGCAGCTCCTCCGTGAACCAGTCGAACAACCCGTACTGGCTGAGC
>JAOUEK010000023.1 GCA_029858755.1 Thermoleophilia bacterium | reverse complement strand
CTGAACGCCCGGATCACGCTGGCGATCGGCCGGGCGAACCTCGCGCAGGACCTGGTCACCGCGATCCGTGAGCTCGAGCGTGCGCTCAGGGACGCAGTGCACGCGAACTCCCATCACGCCGCCCGGGCGTACCTCAACCTCTCATCGATCTTGTCGGCCGCAGGCGAGCTCGGTCGGGCAGCGGAGGTGTTGCGCGAGGGCGTCGAGGTGGCGAGACGCTTCGGCAGCCACCACGACCGCTGGTTCGAGGCGGGGATCATCCAGACCGACTACGTCGCGGGCGACTGGGACGGCGCGGTCGAGGGGGCCGCAGCGTTCCTCGACGATCCGGGGTCCGGCGCCTACATGGAGCCGCCCCTGCTCGGCATCCTCGCCGTCACCGGCGCTGCCCGCGGCGATCGGGCGGGTGCCGACACACGAGCGGCAGCGCTCCTCGCCCGCGCACGCGAGATCGGGGATCCGCAGGTCGTGCAACCGGCGCTGGCGCAGTGCGCGCTCGTCGCTCTCGACGCGGGGCGCGAGGAGGACGCCCGCTCCTACGTCGACGAGCTCGTCGGCGTGTTGGCCGTGCACGCGGAGCTCCTGGGGCCGGAGATCGTGGAGGGCTGCGTGGCAGCGTTGGCGGTCGGTCGCGGCGCAGAGGTACGGGAGGCGCTCGAGCCCGCGTCGGCACTGCCCTGGGCGAAGGCGGGCATCCTCGTCGCCGAGGGGCGGCTGGACGAGGCGGGGGACGTGCTGCACGCGCACGAGGCGTACGCGCAGGCGGCGCTCGCGAGGCTGCACGCGGCTGAGCACGCGGGGCGCGAGACGCCGGGCCTGAGCGAGGCGGTGGCCTTCTACGAGCGGGTCGGCGCGACGGCGTACCTCGTCAGAGCCGAGCGGCTGGTGCAGGCGACGGCCTGAGCCGTCCAGCCGGACACCGACAGGTCTGACGCACCTGGTTTCGAGGGGATCGCCACTAGACTCGGCGCATGCTGACCTGCGGCCAGTGTGGGCGGGAGAGCGCCGACGACGCGCGCTTCTGCGCGGGCTGCGGCACGCCGCTCGAGACGTCGGCCGCCGCGCCCGCACGCGAGGAGCGCAAGGTCGTGACCGTGGTCTTCGCCGACCTCGTCGGGTCGACCGCACGCGCGGAGGCACTCGACCCGGAGGATGTGCGCGCGATCCTGGCTTCCTACCACGAGCGGCTGCGCCACGACCTCGAGCGGCACGGCGGCACGGTGGAGAAGTTCATCGGGGACGCGGTCGTCGCGGTCTTCGGCGCTCCGGTCGCGCACGAGGACGACCCCGAGCGGGCCGTACGGGCTGCGCTCGCGATCCAGGAGGCGATCGACGACCTCAACGAGGCCGACGCGTCACTCGACCTCGCAGTGCGCATCGGCGTCAACACCGGCGAGGCGCTGGTCTCGCTGGACGTGCGGCCAGAGGCCGGCGAGGGGATCGTCTCCGGAGACGTGATCAACACGGCGGCGCGGCTGCAGGCAGCGGCCCCACCAGGCGGGATCCTCGTCGGCGAGCAGACATATCGCGCGACCGACCGGCGGATCGAGTTCACGGAGCACCCCTCCATCGAGGCGAAGGGAAAGGCCGCGCCGGTCGCCGTCTGGCTCGCGACCGGCCGTCGCGCTGGCTTCGGAGTCGACCTCGGACACGCGCGGGCGCCCCTCGTGGGCAGGGAGCGCGAGGTCTCTCTGCTTTCCGACGCGCTCGCGCGCATCCGGAGCGCCGACCGCCCGCAGCTCGTGACCCTCGTCGGTGTGCCCGGCATCGGCAAGAGCCGTCTCCTCTACGAGCTGCTGCAGCTCGTAGAGGAGACACCGGAGCTGATCACCTGGCGTCAGGGCCGCAGCCTGCCGTACGGCGAAGGCGTCGCCTTCTGGGCTCTCGGGGAGATCGTCAAGGCCCAGGCGGGGATCCTCGAATCGGACGGGGTGGACGAGGCGACGGCCAAGCTCGACCGTGCCGTGCACGACCTCCTCACCGAACGCACTGAGGCGGCGTGGGTCGAGCGGCAGCTACGGCCGTTGGTCGGCCTCGGCGACGCTCGGGGGAGCACCGAGGGTCGCGGCGAGTCCTTCGCCGCCTGGCGTCGTTTCCTCGAGGTGCTCGCCGATGGTCGTCCGGCGGTGCTCGTCTTCGAGGACTTGCACTGGGCGGACGACGACCTGCTGGACTTCGTCGACGAGCTGGTCGACCGGGGTGAAGGCCCGTTGCTGGTGGTCTGCACGGCCCGCCCGGAGCTGCTCGAGCGCCGCCCGACCTGGGGCGGCGGCAAGCTGAACGCTGTCACGCTGGCGCTGACGCCGCTCTCCGACGAGGACACGGCACGTCTCTTCGCGGCGCTCTCCGACCGCGGGCTGATGCCGGCGGAGCAGCAGGCCGAGCTGCTCGCGCAGGCCGGCGGCATCCCGTTGTTCGCGGAAGAGGCAGCGCGCATGCTGCAGACGGGCGAAGGCGGAGCGCTCCCGGACACGTTGCACGGCATCCTTGCCGCGCGCATCGACGGCCTCGGCGCCGACGAGAAGTTGGTGCTGCAGGACGCAGCAGTGCTCGGAAAGGTCTTCTGGTCGGATGCGCTGGCCGCGCTGTCCGAGATCGACGCAGGCCAGCTCGACGAGTGGCTGTACGCACTCGAACGCAAGGAATTCGTGCGCCGCGAGCGCCGCTCGTCCGTGGTCGACGCGCGGCAGTACGTCTTCGCCCACGCGCTTCTCCGCGATGTCGCCTACGGCCAGATTCCACGCGCCGCGCGCTGCAGCCGCCACCGGCGGGCGGCGGCCTGGATCGAGTCGCTGTCGGCGGGGCGCTCCGAAGATCGTTCCGAGCTGCTCGCTCATCACCTGCTGAGCGCGATCGAGCTCGGCAACTCGGCGGGCGTCGCGGTCGACGATCTGAGAGCTCCGGCGATCCGCGCGCTGCGCGAGGCCGGTGAGCGCGCGTCTGCGCTCGCCTCCCCGAGGACGGCTGCCCGGTTCTACGAGCGGGCGCTCGAGATCGCCGGCGAGGAAGAGGCCGATCCCGAGCTGCTCTACCGACTCGGTCAGGCGCGAAGTCACGGCGAGGGCGAGGGAGAGGCGGAGCTCGAGCGTGCAGCGGCGGGGCTGATCGCCGACGGTCGCAAAGGGCTGGCCGCCGAGGCGCTCGTCGTCCTGCACAACGCGGCCTGGCACGCCGCGCGCGGGCGCGGCTTCGAGCTCCTCGACCGAGCTCTCGCGCTCGTCGCCGACGAGCAGGAAGCGACGTATTCGCGCGGGTACGTGATCGCGACGGTCGGCCGGTTCTACGGGCTCGGGGGGAGACACGAGGAGGCGATCCCGCTCGACACGGAGGCGATTGCGATCGCCGAGCAGCTCGGCGACCGCGACCTGCTCGCCTACGCGCTCAACAACCTCGGCACGGCGCGGTGCGAGGCCGGTGACTTCGCCGGCTTGGCGGATATCGAGCGATCGTTGGCGATCGGGCTCGAGATCGGGAGCGGGGACGTGGCCAGGGCGTACATCAACGTTGGCTCGATCACGGAGGCGCTCGGGAACGTCACGCGCGCCGAGGAGGTTCACCGGGCAGGGCTCGAGGCCGCGCGGCGCACGGAGAATGCGATCTCCGAGCAGTGGCTGCGTGCCGAGCTCGCAAACGACTGGTATCGGCTCGGCCGCTGGGAAGATGCGTTGCGCGAGATCGAGGCATACCCCCTGAACCGGGACGAGCCGCGCTACATGGACGGCAACGTCGTCGCGCTCAGCCTGAGCATCTCCGAGGCTCGCGGCTCACGTCCGCAACTCGACGACCTCGAATGGCTCGTCGCGCTGGGCTCCACTCTCGGAGATCCGCAGGCAGTGCTGCCGATGCTCTCGTGGTCGGCGCGGATGGCCGAGGCGGCCGGCGAGCTCGACGAGGCGGAGCGCTACCTGGACGAGTTGACGCGCCGCAGTGCGGCGCTGAGCCCCGAAGGGTCGGTCGGAGGCTGGGTCTACGACGCGGCGGCCACTGCGGTGCGCCTCGGGATGGGTGCCGAGGTGTCGGCGCTCGTCGCCGAGGGCACCGGCTCGCGGTACGAGGAGGCGGCCCTGGCGATGCTCGGAGGCGATCCGGCCGCCGCCGCCGACGTGCTCGCGGAGATCCCGAGCGTGCTCGAGGAGGCGGATGCGCGCGTGCTCGCGGCCGAGGCAGATCCGGACGCCGCCGCTGTGCAGCTCGAGCGTGCACTCGAGATCTACCGGCGACTCGGTGCGACCGCGCGGATCTCGCGGGCCGAGTCGCTGCTCACCGGCCTCGGCCGCCGCGCGGGCTAGCTTCGGGCCTCGGACGCCGCCGAGATCCTCGTCCGTGCGAGCCAGTCGGCGGTGCCGCCGTCCGTCACGGCGCGGACGTCGAAGCCGCGGGCCTGGAGGATGCTCGCTGCGACCACCGCTCGCGGGCCTTTCTCGCAGATCGTCACGAGCGGGCGATCCGCCGGGAGATCAGCGAAGGTTGTGAGCACGCGATACGGGATGTTGCGGCTACCGGGGATCGAGCCGGTTGCGAACTCGTCGGCCTCACGGACGTCGAGCAGCTCGATCCCGTCAGAGGCGAGCAAAGCCTCGAGCTCGTCGAGCGTCGCGTCCAGTAGCTGCTCGGTGCCGGCACCGAGCACGTAGCCCGCGAGGTCGAGGAACGCGACCGAGCGCAGGCCGCGGGTGGCCCGCTCGGCCTCGTCGCCCGAGGAGGCGATCACGGTCAGGAGGCGCTCGGGGTCGAACACGAAGCCTGCCTTGGTGGCAAAGCTCGAGCCCGTCACGGGCACGTTGATCGCGCCGGGTCGATGTCCTGCAAGGAAGTCGTCGACCGGGCGCACGTCGAGGAGCTGCGAGCCGTCGGGTGGGGCCGCGAGCTCCTCCACCCGCGTCGGCGAGCCGACCCACGGCCCGCGGTTGAGCGCGACGATGCGACCGAGGTTCGGAGGCTTCGGCGCGTCGATCGCCGAGGACTCGGCGATGAACGCGTCGACGGCGTCGAAGCGGAGCATCGGGTTGAAGCGACGCTCGAAGCCGATCGTCGTCGAGGCCTTCGAGCTCATCCCCTTGCCGCAGAGGGAGCCGGCGACGTGCCCCGGGTACACCTCGACGCCGTCGGGCAGCTCGAGCAGCCGTCCCAGCGAGTGGAACAGGCCCTCGGCGCCCTCCTGGGCTCCGACGGCGAGGTCGGGTCGCGCCGCGTCGCCGACGAACAGCGAGTCGCCGGTCAAGAGCAGCCACGGCTCGTCCGCGCGGGTGTGGTCGATCACCGCCAGGCAGCAGTGCTCCGGCCGGTGCCCGGGGGTGTGGATGCAGCGCAGCGTGACGTTGCCGACCCTGATCTCGTCTCCGTCGTGCATCGGGTCGAAGGGGTACTCGGGCCCGGCGGCGGGATGGATCGAGACGGGGATCCCGTGCTCGAGCGCGAGCCTGCCGTGGCCGGAGAGGTGATCCGCGTGGGTGTGCGTCTCGATCGTGCGCACCACGAGCACGTCGCGCCGCTCCGCCTCGGCGAGCAGCGGCTCGATCGCATACGGCGGATCGACCACGACCGCCTCGCCTGCCGCCTCGCACCCCATGAGATACGACGCGCAGCCGAGGTCGTCGTCGACGAACTGCGTGAACAGCACGCCGCGAACGTACCAGTCAGGCGCCGGTCTCGGGAGGTGGCGGACGCCGGGCGCGCTGCAGCGCGACGAGCGAGCCTCCCACCACGAGGATGCCGATCACCGAGGCCACGAGCGCGCGGCGCGGATGCTCCTTCGGCGCCGCCGCGATCGCAGGAAGGATGGCGAGCGTCGGCGCCCACGACTCCTCCTCGCCGTCCTCGTAGCGCTGGCGCACGTCGAGCGGCACGTTCGCCGAGGGGCCGGTCGCCGCCAGCTCGACCGGGAAGCCGACGACGTCGGTGCCGCCGATGCGCCCACCCGTCCACACGGCGGTCGCGCCCGTGACGTCGACCGTCCAGCCGTCGGGGGCGCTCGCGCCCGCGATCTGCAGGCGCGAGGGCACGGTGAGCGCGACACGGGTCGTCTCGTGCCCGTCGCGCTCGTTCGGCACGTCGAGGACCACCCGCTGCGTCGTACCGGACTCGACGCCCTCCGGCCGCGTGGTCACGTGCGCCGACGCCGGGGGGACGAACAGCGCACCCCCGGCCGCGGCAACGGCGAGCAGCCTCCGTGTCACAGCCCGAGGTGGCGCGCGATCACCATCCTCTGCACCTCGTTCGTGCCCTCCCCGATCTCCAGGATCTTCTGGTCGCGGTAGAGCCGCGAGATGGCGAACTCGTCCGTGTAGCCGTACCCGCCGTGGATCTGCAGTGCGCTGTTGACGACGCGGTTCGAGAGCTCTCCGGTGTAGAGCTTGGCCATCGCCGCCTCCAGCGCGAAGGGGCGCCCGCGGTCCTTCAGCCATGCGGCCCGGTGAACCAGCTGACGTCCGGCCTCGATCTCCACCGCCATGTCCGCCAGCTGGAACGCGATCGCCTGGAACTGCGAGATCGGCTGACCGAACTGACGCCGCTCCTTCGCGTACGCGTAGGCGAGGTCGTAGGCGCCCTGCGCGAGCCCGACGCCCATCGCCGCGACGGAGATGCGGCCGCCGTCCAGGATCTCCAGGAACTGGCGGAACCCTGCGCCCCGCTCGCCGAGCAGGTTGCCTTCCGGGACGCGGCAGTCGGCGAACGACAGGGCGCGGGTGTCCGAGGCCTTCCAGCCGAGCTTGCGAAGCGGCGGCGAGATGTCGTATCCCGGTGTGCCGTTCTCGACGACCAGGTTCGAGACCTCGTCCGGGCCCGTGCGTGCCGTGATCGTCACTCCCCAGGTGATGTCGGTGCCGGCGTTGGTGATGAACATCTTCGAGCCGTTGACGACCCAGCCCCCCTCGGCGGCGTCCGCGGTCGTGCGGGCGGCGCCGGCGTCGGACCCGGCCTCGGGCTCGGTGAGGCCGAACGCGGCCAGCCGCTGCCCCGACGCGAGCGGCGGCAGCCACTCCTGCTTCTGCTCGTCGCTGCCGAAGAGGAAGATCGGCATCGTCCCGAGGGAGGTGTGCGCGGCCACCGTGATCGCCACGGAGGAGTCGACGCGGGTCAGCTCCTCGACGGCGATCGCGTACGAGAGCGTGTCGCCGCCGCCGCCTCCGAGCTCCTCGGGGAACGGGATTCCCATCAGGCCGAGCTCGGCCATCTCGGCCACGAGCTCGTAGGGGAACCGGCTCTCGCGGTCGAGCTCCTCCGCGACCGGAGCCACGCGCTCGCGTGCGAACGCCCGCACCGTCTCGCGGATCAGCTCGTGCTCGGGAGAGAAGTCGAGGTCCACGCACCCTCGATCGTACGCCAGGCCGCTGTCCGAACCCGCGACTGACGCCGAACGGTGTTCGACACCGCTGTGGCCAAGCGTGAACGCCTCCCGGTCTCGTGCCGATGGATCCACGGCGACGCACAGCGAGCAGAGAGCCGCGGCCAGCCCGTCTGGGGCGAGCTGCATCCGTGCGCCCGGTCTCTGACCCCGGTTGACGCAACGGGTGGTCAGGGGCGGCGCAGCGCTAGGCTGGCCGCTGTGCGAGCGGGCGTCGACCGGAGGGCCATGGCAGTGCTCTCGAGCGGGCACGGAGCCGTCGACTTCGCCTCCGGCGCGGTGCCCGCGCTGCTGCCGTTCCTCGCCGAGCGCTTCGACCTGACCTACACCGCAACCGCTGCGATCATGCTCGCGGCGACGTCGTCGTCCTCGCTGGTGCAGCCGCTCTTCGGGTGGCTCTCCGACCGGCAGGGCGCGATGTGGCTGCTGCCCGCCGGGCTGCTCCTCGCCGGCTTGGGCATCGGCCTCGCCGGCGTCGTGCCCACGTACCCGCTCGTGCTCGTCGCCGTGTTCGTCGGCGGCGTCGGCATCGCCGCCTACCACCCTGAGGGGGCGAAGTTCGCCCTCTACGCGAGCGGACGGCGGCGGGCAAGCGGCATGTCGTACTTCAACATCGGCGGGAACACCGGTTACGCGCTCGGGCCGATCGTGATCACCCCGGTCGTTCTCTGGCTCGGTCTCTCCGGGACGCTGCTGGCCGCGCTGCCGGTGATCGCCGTCGCCGCGGCGGTCTCGCTGGCGCTCCCGTACCTGCGCACCGTGCACCCGGTCGCCGGAGGCACTCCGGTCGCCGTCGGTGTGGATCGACCCGGCGCGATGACCCTGCTCGTGGGAGTGATCCTGCTGCGCAGCCTCACCTGGTTCGGCCTGATCACGTTCGTCCCCCTGTGGCTCGTGACGCTCGGGCACAGCAAGGCCGAGGGGAACCGGCTGCTCGCGCTGATGCTCGTGACCGGGGTGGCGGGGGCGCTGGCCTTCGGCCCGATCGCCGACCGCTTCGGCCTGCGCCGGACGCTGCTCGGCTCGACGCTCGCGCTGCCACCGCTCGTGCTCACCTTCCTCCATGTCCGCGGCGTCCCCGGTACGGCCGCCCTGATGCTCGTCGGGGCGTGCATCGTGGGCACGTTCGGCGTGGTCATGGTGCTCAGCCAGAGCTACCTGCCGCGTCACGTGGCGATGGCATCCGGGCTCAACGTCGGCCTCGCGATCGGCCTGGGCGGGCTCGCGGCCCTGGCGCTCGGCGCAGTCGCCGATGCTGTCGACCTGGAGACGGCGCTGACGGTCTGCGCCCTGACGCCGCTGCTCGCCGCCGGCCTCTGCCTGCTGCTGCCGGCGCCCTACGGTCGGGTGGCGGTGGAGCCCGCGGAGGCTGTGTAGGCTTCCGATTGACCGATCAGTCAACGAGGAGCGTGCGAAGCATGAGCGTGCAGGAGTTCTTCGACGAGCTGCCGACCAGGGTCGACCCGGCGAAGACGGCCGGGATGAACAACAGCTACGTGTTCGACATCGAGGGCGCCGGCCAGTGGACGGTGAGCGTCGTCGACGGCGCGATCTCGGTCTCCGAGGGAGCCGGTGACGCCGACTGCACGATCTCCACCAGCGCGGAGACGATGCAGAAGCTCGTGCAGGGCGAGGCCAACGCGACCACCGCGTACATGACCGGCAAGCTGAAGATCGCCGGCGACATGGGCGCCGCTCTGAAGCTGCAGAAGCTGTTCTGATCTACGGGCTGGACGCCCGCGAGGCAGAACGGGGTCAGGCTTCAGCCTGACCCTGATGAGGCTGTAGCCGGGTCTCGCTCGAGCAAGACCACTGGACGGTCGTGAAGCTGGGCGCGCGACACCGGTCGCGATCAGCGCCGGGCACGTTAGAGTCAATCGATGCCGCTCGTCAGCTCGCTCCTCTACTGGGGCACGAACATCGTCGCCCTGATCGTCGTCGACTGGATGTTCGATGGTGTCCGCATCGACCGCTGGTGGCCGCTGCTGCTCGGGGCGGCGGTGCTGGCGATCGGGAACACGGTGCTGAAGCCGATCCTGGCGGTGCTCACCTTCCCGCTGATCATCGTCACGCTCGGGCTGTCCTACTTCGGGATCAACGTGCTGATGCTGGTGCTCGCCGAGTGGGTGGCACCGGACTTCTCGATCGACGGGTTCTGGACCTACGTCGGGGCGACGATCGTGATCTGGTTCGTCAACTTCGTGCTCAGCCGCGTGCTCGACGCGATCAGCGACTAGTTCAGCCCTCGAGCTCGACGAGCGGCCGGCCCGCCGCGACGCCGTCTCCGACGGTCACGGTGACCGCGGTCACGGTGGCGGCGAACGGCGCCGTGACGGGGTGCTCCATCTTCATCGCCTCCAGCGTGACGAGCGGCTGCCGCGGCTCGACCGCGTCCCCGGCCGCCACGTGGACGGCGAGCACGGTGCCGGGCATCGGCGCGGTCACGCTCCCGGTCGCCCCGTGGCCACGCTCGTGCGCGCCTGCGTCCACGTCGGGCGGAGAGGCGGGCGCGGGCGCGGGGGGGTTGAGCCGCCAGGGCTCACCCCACGAGCCGCCCGCGAGCCGGGGCGGTGGAACGGACAGCGGCGGGTGCTCCACGAGGAACGCGGTGTCGACGCCGCCGGCGCGGAACGCGGGGTGTGCGACCAGCCAGCGCAGGAACGCGAGGTTGGTGTCGACACCCTCGACGGCCGTCTCCGAGAGCGCCGCCGCGAGCCGGTCGAGCGCCTCGCCCCGGTCACGACCGTGGGAGACGATCTTCGCGAGCAGCGGGTCGTAGCGCGTCCCGACCTCGTCGCCCTCCTCGACCCCCGCGTCGACGCGGACGCCTGACGGCAGTCGCAGGAGCTCGACCCGCCCGCTCCGCGGCAGGAACGTCCGCGGGTCCTCCGCGTACAGTCGCGCCTCGATCGCGTGCCCCTCGGCCTTGTGACGATCAGTTACAAGGCGCTCTCCGGCGGCGATGCGGAGCTGCTGCTCGACGAGGTCGATGCCGGTCACGGCCTCCGTCACCGGGTGCTCGACCTGGATGCGGCCGTTGAGCTCGAGGAAGAACACGTCGTCGCCGTCGACGAGGAACTCGGCGGTGCCGGCGCCGACGTAGCCGACCGCCCGTGCGAACGCGATCGCGGCCTCGTCGAGGGCCCGGCCCGTCGCGGCTGCGAGCCCCGGGGGCGGCGACTCCTCGACCACCTTCTGGTGCCGACGCTGCACGGAGCAGTCGCGCTGGCCGAGCGAGATCACGGCCCCGTGGGCATCGGCGAGCAGCTGTACCTCGACGTGCCGCGGCCGCTCCAGGTAGCGCTCGCAGAAGACCGTGCCGTCGCCGAACGCGGCCTCGGCCTCGCGCTGCGCCGCGTCGAGGGCGTCGGCCAGGTCTCCGGTGTCGCGCACGATGCGCATGCCCCGCCCGCCCCCGCCTGCGGCGGCCTTGACGACGAGTGGCAGGCCGACGTCCGCGGGAGACCCCG
>JAOUEK010000441.1 GCA_029858755.1 Thermoleophilia bacterium | reverse complement strand
CGGTTTCTGATGCCCGACTACATCCATCCGAACGCCGCCGGCCAGCGCAGGATCGCCGCGGCGATCGTTGCCACCGGGTTCGAGCCCGTTCGCTAGCCCGCGACGCGGGAGCGGGCTGGTGCCCTCGTGGAGCCTCCCAGCACGCCGAGCAGGCGACGGAGGGACCGCGATCCCGACAGGCGCTAACCCAACAGCCGGTCGAGGCCCCGCGTGAGGCCCACCCGTTCCGTGACCGCCCGGATCGCGAGCAGCGTGCCCGCGACGTAGGGCGCGGGGCTCTCCCCGGCGTCGTGGCGGAGCGACAGGCGCTCCCCGCTCGCCGCGAAGACGGCCTCGGTGGACACGGTGAAGCTCGGCAGGCGGACGGAGTGCACCTGCGTCCCGGCAATGCCGGCGCCTCGCGCCTCGGGCGCGCCGTGCACCTCGTCGAGGGGGACGTCGAGCGCCGGTGCTCCTACCTCTCCGAGCCGCTCGGCGAGCTCGCGCGCCGTGCCGCTGGGAGCGTCCGGCTTGGCGGCGCTCGCGTAGTCGATCACCTCCCACGCCCCGAGGTGACGCGCCGCCACCGTGGCGAAGCGGAGCAGCAGCGCCGCCGTCACCGAGAAGTTGCCCGCCGCGATCACGCCCACACCGCCGGCGCGCGCCTCCCGATCGACCTCCTCGTAGTCCGCCGCGGACAGCCCGCTCGAGCCGACGACGACCGCCACACGGCGCCCGAGCGCCGCCATCACGTTCTCCTTCACGACCGCGGCGTGCGTGTAGTCGACGAGCACGTCCGCGGCGACCCCGTCGAGCGCCTCGGCGACCGACGAGAAGCGGTCGGGAGCGGAGCGTGAGACCCCGGCCACGACCTCGAGGTCGGTCGCGGCCTCGACCGCCTCTGCCACAGCGCTGCCCGTCCAGCCGGTGATCCCGGCGACGCAGACGCGAATCACGACACGTCTCCGCCCGTTCCCCGCGCCTACCGGGCTACGGAGAGGACCGCCTTGACGATGCCGTCGTAGCCGGTACAGCGGCAGAGGTTGCCGGCGAGAGCGATGCGCACGTCGTCCTCACTCGGGGACGGGTTGTCGGCGAGGAGCGCTGTCGCCGACACCAGCATGCCGGGAGTGCAGAAGCCGCACTGCACGCCGCCGTGCTGGAGGAAGGCGGCCTGCAGCGGGCTCAGCTCCCTTCCCGCGGAGAGGCCCTCGACCGTCACGACCTCGCGGCCCTCCGCCTGCAGCGCGAGGTAGGAGCACGCGTTCACGGGCTTCCCGTCGAGCAGCATCATGCAGGCGCCGCACTCCGAGTCGTCGCAGCCCTCCTTCGAGCCCGTCAGCCCGACGTGCTCGCGCACCGCGACGAGGAGCGAGGTGCCGGGATCGAGCTCCACCGGGTAGGCCATCCCGTTCACGGTCAGTGTGGCGGCGACCTTCATCCCGTGCCCCCGCTGCTCGCCGGGATGGGGACGAGCTCGCCCCGGCCTCGCGCCAGGGCGGCCTCGATCGCGCGGCGTGCGATCACCTCGGCCATCGCGCGCCGGTAGCCCTCGGACGCGCGGACGTCGGAGATCGGCGCGCTCGCGGCCGCGGCGGCGGCCGCGGCGGCGGCCACCGCCGCCTCGCCTCCATCCGAGCTCTCGAGTGCGGCTTCGGCCTCCGGTACTCGTCGGATCGTCGGCGCCAGTGCCGTGATCGCCACCCGGGCGGCGGAGACGGCGCCGCCCGCGAGCGTGACCGCGGCGGTCGCGCCGACGACTGCGATCTCCATCTGGCGCCGGTACTCGAGCCGGACGTACGCACTAGCGGTGCCCTCCGCGGGGGCCGGCACGTCGACGGCCACGAGCAGCTCGTCGGGCTGGGCAGTGGTGGCACCGGGCCCGCCGAACAGCTCGGCCACGGGAACCCAGCGGCTGCCGCGCGACGACTGCAGCATCACGCTGGCGTCCAGGCACTGGAGCGGACCGCCCGTCTCCATCGCCGGCGACGCGTTCATCAGGTTGCCGCCGATCGTCCCGTGCGCGCGCGTCGCGCGCGAGCCGACGATCGCGGACGCATCCGCCAGCGCCGTGAAGCGCTCCCGCACGAGCGGGTGCGTGGCGATCTCCGAGTGCGTGGCGAGCGCGCCGAGGTGCAGCGCGCCGTCGAGCTCGGAGATCCCGGAAAGCTCGGCGACGCGGTCGATCGCCACGATCCGCTCCGGGAGCGGGGCCTTGCCCTGGCGCGCGCCGACGACGAGGTCGGTGCCTCCGGCCACGGGCCGCGCCCCTGCCGCAAGCGCCGCGAGCGCATCGTCGACTGTCGCCGCGGACGTGAACGACGCGACGCTCACGACTCCGCCTTGTGACGATCAGTTACAAGGCCTTCCCGCGCCGCCGACCAGACGCGCTCCGGGGTCATCGGCAGCTCCTGCACCCGCGCACCGATCACCTTGGCGATCGCGTTCGCCACCGCGCCGGCGGTCGGCACGCACGGCGGCTCACCGATCCCCTTCGAGCCCTTCGGGCCTGCGTTCGGCGTGTCGATCTCGACCCACGCGATGTCGATCCGCGGCGCATCGGCCGCTGTCACGAGCTTGTAGTCGAGCAGGTACGGGTTGCGCTGGCGGCCGTCCGCGTCGAGCTGCGTGCCCTCCGTCAACGCCTGCCCGATGCCCATCACCACGCCCCCGTACACCTG
>JAOUEK010000440.1 GCA_029858755.1 Thermoleophilia bacterium | reverse complement strand
CCATATGTGTTCGCCTCGATCAGCCCGTAGGTGAGCGAGAAGAGGCCGAGCGCGGACGTGGCGAGGCCGGGAAGGTCGAGCCGCACGTGGGTCTCGTCCCGCGACTCGTCGATCAGGAGGTAGCTGGCGACGATCCCGAGCGCCCCCACCGGGATGTTCACGAAGAAGATCCAGTTCCAGGACAGGTGCTCGGTGAGCAGCCCGCCGACGAGGGGGCCGATCGCCAGGGCGAGCGCGGAGACCCCGGCCCAGATGCCGATCGCCGTGCCGCGCTGCCGCGCCGGGAAGGCGGCGGCGATGATCGACAGGGTGGCGGGGTTCATCAGCGCCCCGCCGGCGCCCTGCACGATGCGCGCCGCGATCAGCTGGCCGCCCGTGTCGGCGAGCCCGCATGCGAGCGAAGCGGCGGTGAAGACGACGATGCCGATCACGAACAGCCGCCGGCGCCCGTACGCGTCCGCGAGCTTGCCGCCGACGAGCATCAGCGCCGCGAAGGTCAGCGCGTAGCCTGCGACGACCCACTGCAGCTCGGAGAGACCGACGCCGAGGTCGCGCTGGATCGAGGGCAGCGCGACGTTCACGACGGTGTTGTCGAGCATGATCATGAACAGGCCGAAGCTGACGGCGGCGAGCGACCACCACTTGCGGTGTTCGCCGTGGAAGAGCGCGGGTGACATCGGTGCTTCGCTCCGTGGAAGTTAGTGGATGCTAGGTTAGTGCGCGCTAATGTAGCACACGAGTGAGGGCGTCGTCGGGGTCGTCGCCCGCCCGCAGCCTCTCGCCGAACGCCTCGAACCAGGCGAGGGCACCCGGGTTCTGCAGCGACTCACGGCTGACCACGGCCTCGGGCGCCGCGCCCATCAGGATCCGCTTCACCGGCACCTCGAGCGCCTTGCCCGAGAGCGTCCGCGGCACCTCGGCGATCGCGTGCACCGCGTCGGGCACGTGACGAGGCGAGCAGTCCGCGCGGATGCGCGCGCGAATCGCCGCCACCAGGTGGTCGTCCAGCTCGACCCCGAGGCGCAGGACCACGAACAGCGGCATCCAGCCGTCCGTGCCCTCGAGCGGCAGGTCGACCACGAGCGCGTCGACGACCTCGTCCAGCGCCAGCACGGCGCGGTAGATCTCGGACGTCCCCATGCGGATGCCGCCGCGGTTGATCGTCGAGTCCGAGCGCCCGCTGATCACGGCCGTCCCGCGCTCCGTGATCTCGATCCAGTCCCCGTGGCGCCAGATGCCCGGGTAGGTGTCGAAGTAGCTCTCCCGGTAGCGGCTGCCGTCGTCGTCGCCCCACAGATACAGCGGCATCGACGGCATCGGCTCCGTGAGCACGAGCTCGCCGACCTCGTCGATCAGCGTGTTGCCGTCGGGGTCCCACGCCTCGACCTTCGCCCCGAGCGCCCGCGCCTGCAGCTCCCCGCGCGTGACGGGCAGCGTGGGCACTCCCCCGACGAACGCGGTGCACACGTCCGTGCCACCCGAGGTGGAGAACAGCCAGACGTCGGGGCCGAGCTCGTCGTAGACCCAGTCGAACCCCTCCGGCGAGAGCGGCGAGCCGGTGGAGCCGACCGCGTGCAGGCCCGCGAGGGCCCGGCCGGCGCGTGGGCGCACTCCGGCCTTCTGGCAGGCGTTGACGTACGCGGCGCTGGCCCCGAACACGGTGATCCCGGCCTGCTCGGCGAGCTCCCACAGGGCGTCCAGGTCGGGCTCGCCGGGGCTGCCGTCGTAGAGGACGATGGAGGCCGGCGTCGCGAGGCCGCCGACGAGGAAGTTCCACATCATCCAGCCGGTGGTCGTGAACCAGAAGACGCGGTCGCCCTCCTGCGCGTCCACGTGCAGGTGCATCTTCTTCAGGGTCTCGAGCAGGATGCCGCCGTGCCCGTGCACGATCGCCTTCGGCAGCCCCGTGGTGCCGGAGCTGTAGAGCACCCACAGCGGGTGGTCGAAGGGCACGACCTCGAAGGCGAGGCCAGCGCCGGCGCCGAGGCCCTCCAGCTCGTCCCACGTGCGCGTGTCGCGCAGCCGCTCCAGGCCCGGCGAGGGATCGAGGTAGCCGAGCACGACGGTGTGGGCGAGCGTCGGGATCTCCTCCTGCAGCGCGGCGAGGACGTCACGGCGGTCGAAGTCCCGGCCCCCGTAGCGGTAGCCGTCGACGGCCAGCAGCACCCGCGGCTCGATCTGCGCGAAGCGATCGACGACGCTGCGGGCGCCGAAGTCCGGCGAGCAGCTCGACCAGACAGCGCCCAGTGAGGCGCAGGCGAGGAAGCCGGCGACCGCCTCCGGGATGTTCGGCAGGTACGCGGCGACGCGGTCACCCGGCCCGACACCCAGTGATCGCAGCCCGGCCGCGATCCTCGCCGTATGCGCCTCGAGCTCGCCCCAGGTGACCTCGCCGAGCGGGCGCAGCTCGGAGGCATGCCGGATCGCCACCGCGGCACGGTCGTGGGCACGGAAGGTGTGCTCCGCGTAGTTGACCGTCGCGCCGGGGAACCACCGTGCGCCGGGCATCTGCCTCGAGGCGAGGACGCGGTCGAACGGCGTGTGCGAGCGCACGTCGAAGAACTCCCAGATCGCGCCCCAGAACCCCTCCAGGTCGTCGACCGACCAGCGCCACAGCGCCTCGTAGTCGGGGAGGTCGAGGCCGCGCGTCGCCTCGAGCCAG
>JAOUEK010000439.1 GCA_029858755.1 Thermoleophilia bacterium | reverse complement strand
GCTGGATGCGCTTCAGCTCGAGCTGCATCTGCTTGCGCAGCTTGAGGTCGAGCGCGCCGAGCGGCTCGTCGAGCAGCAGCACGCGGGGGTTGTTGACGAGCGCCCGCGCCAGCGCCACGCGCTGCTGCTGGCCGCCGGAGAGCTGCCTGGGCTTGACGGACTCGCGCCCGGCGAGGCCGACCAGCTCGATCATCTCCGCGACGCGGGACTTGATCTCGCTCTTCGCCATCCTGCGCCGCTCGAGCCCGAAGGAGACGTTCTGGGCGACGGTCATGTGCGGGAACAGCGCATAGCTCTGGAAGACGGTGTTCACGTCGCGCTTGTACGGCGGCAGCCCCACCACGTCGCGGTCGCCGAGGTAGATGGCGCCCGACGTCGGCTCCTCGAAGCCGCCGATCATGCGCAGCGTCGTCGTCTTGCCGCAGCCGGAGGGGCCGAGCATGGCGAAGAAGGAGCCGTGAGGGATCTCCAGCGAGATCCCGTCGACCGCGACGAGCTCGTCGAAGCGCTTGACGACGTTCTCGACACGGACGTCTGCGGTCTCCGTGGCCGCCATGGGGCGATAGCCTACGCAGGTCGCCGCGTGGCTGCACGCAATGGACGACGCGCCGTAACCTGGAATTCGCGCGGAGCCGGTGCGGATCGCGCGCGTACCCGTGCCGGCTGGTGCCCGCACCGGTCGACCGGCGCCGGGCACCAGCTCGTCGATGCCTACGCCAGCTTCACGCAGACGTGCTTGATGCGGGTGTACTCCTCCATCGAGTAGATGGACATGTCCTTCCCGTAGCCGGACTCCTTGAAGCCGCCGTGCGGCATCTCGGAGGCGAGCGGGAACAGGTGCTCGTTCACCCAGACGCAGCCGAAGTCGAGCTTGGCCGCCGCCTTCATCGCGCGACCGACGTCCTGCGAGAACACCGAGGCGGCGAGCCCGTAGCGCACGTCGTTGGCCATCTCGATCGCCGCCTCGTCCGACGCGAACCGCTGCATCGTGACGACCGGCCCGAAGACCTCGCTCTGCACGATCTCCGCGTCCTGCTCGACCTCGGTGACGATCGTCGGCTTGACGAAGAACCCGCGCTCCCCGAGCGACTCGCCGCCGGTGAGCACCGTGGCCTTCGCGTCGACGGCCCGCTCGAGGAAGCCGAGCACCCGCTGCTGCTGCTCCGCCGAGATCACTGGGCCCATGCCGATCTCGTCGTCGGTTCCCGGGTCGCCGACGGTGAGCGACTCGACGGCCTTCACCGTCTCGGCGATCACGTCGTCGTAGATCCGCTCGCTGACGAGGATTCGCGACGACGCCGTGCAGTCCTGGCCGGAGTTGAAGTAGCCGCCGATCTTCACCGCCTCGGCGACGGTCGCGGGGTCGGCGTCGTCGAGCACGACCATCGGCGCCTTGCCGCCGAGCTCGAGGTGGACGCGCTTCACCGTCTGGGCGGCGTTCGCGGCGATGATCTTCCCCGTCGCCGTGTCCCCGGTGAGCGACACGAGCGAGATCGCCGGATGTCGGACGAGCGCGTCGCCGACCGGGATCCCGTCGCCGGTGACCACCTGGAGCACGCCGGGGGGAAGCACCTCCTGCGCGAGCTCGACGAAGCGGAGCATCGTCAGCGGGGTCTGCTCGGCGGGCTTGACGATCTGCACGTTCCCCGCGGCGAGCGCCGGGCCGGTCTTCCACATCGCCATGAACAGCGGGTAGTTCCAGGGGCAGATGCCGGCGACGATGCCGAGCGGCTCGCGCCGGATCATCGACGTGTAGCCCTCGACGTACTCACCGGCCGACTTGCCCTCCAGGTTCCGCGCCGCGCCCGCGAAGAAGCGCAGGTTGTCCGACATCACGCCGGGCTCGTCGACCGCGACCCACCACGGCTTGCCGACGTTCAGCGACTCGAGGCGCGCGAGCTCCTCGGCGTTCTCGTCGATCACGTCCGCGAGCGCGAGCAGGAGCGCCATCCGGTCCTTCGGCGTCTTGTCCTGCCACTCGACCCATGCCTTCTTCGCCGCCTCTACGGCGCGCTCCACGTCCTCCGCGGTGCCGCGCGGCACCTCGGCGATCACCTCTCCGGTGGCGGGGTTGAGCACCTCCATCGTCTCGCCGGACGCGGACTCGACGAACTCCCCGCCGATGAACATCTTCTGCTGCGTGACCGAAACGCTCATACGCTCCCTCCGTTCCACGCGTTCTCGGCGCGAGCGTACCACCGTGCCGGCGGTTCCCCGGCCGCCTGGAGGTGACGCTCAGGTAGAACCAGCGCATGCGCATCCTCGTTGTCGGCACGGGCGGGGTCGGCTCCGCGTTCGCCGCGATCGCGCAGCGGCGCGACTTCTACGAGCGCATCGTCCTCGCCGACCTCGACCCGTCCCGCCCGCAGGCGATCGTCGACCGGCTCGGCGAGCACGACCGCTTCGGGTCGGCAGGCCTCGACGCGGGCGACGAGGACGCGGTCGTCCGCCTGATCGAGGACGTGCGCGCGGACGCGGTGTTGAACGCCACCGATCCCCGCTTCAACCCGCAGATCTTCGACGCGTGCCTGCGCGCCCGCGTCACGTACCTGGACATGGCGATGACGCTCTCCGAGCCGCATCCCACGCACCCGTACGAGGAGACGCACGTCAAGCTCGGCGACTACCAGTTCGCGCAGGACGAGAACTGGCGCCAGGAGGGGCTGCTCGCC
>JAOUEK010000438.1 GCA_029858755.1 Thermoleophilia bacterium | reverse complement strand
CCAACGGCTCGACCCGATCCCGGGGGTCGCGTTCGCGAGCTCGGCGGCGGTCTACAACGCGGGCGACCCATCACCGGCCCCGGAGGCCGGCGGCACCGCGCCGGCGACCCTCTACGGCGTGTCGAAGCTCGCCGACGAGGGGATGGCGCGCGTGTACCGCGCCGACCACGGGGTCGGGTCGGTGGGCCTACGGCCGTACGTCGTCTACGGGCCCGCTCGGGACCAGGGCATGACCGCGGGGCCATCGCTCGCGATCGCCGCCGCGGTCCGCGGCGAGCCGTTCGTGATCGGGTTCTCGGGCACCGCCCAGTACGACTACGCGCCGGACGTCGGCCGCGCGTTCGCGCTCGCCGCCCACGCCGCGGTGGGTCGCGCGGACGTCTACAACTTCCCGGGCGAGGTGGCCGCCATCGAGGAGGTGGTGGCGGCGATCGAGGAGGGTGTCCCCGGGGCGCAGGTCTCGTGGAGCGGCGAGCCGCTGCCGTTCCCGCCGGCCCTGGAGGCCGTCGGCTTCGAGCGGGACATCGGACCGCTGCCGCGAACGGGCCTGGCCGCCGGCGTCGCGGCGACCGCTGCGCACCTTCGTGCCGCGTCCTGACGGGGGCGCGCCTGCCCCTACGCGGGCGCGGCGACCGTCGCCCGGCGCTTCGGGACGGTGGCGACGGCGACCACGAACAGCAGGAGCAGGCCGACCACCACCCAGAGCACCGCGTCGAACGATCCCGTGACGTCGCGGACCGCTCCCAGCACGAACGGCGCGGTCGCCCCCACCGTGTATCCGCCGCCGAGCATCATCCCGACGAGGGCGCCGACCCGCTCCGGGCGCTGCTCCAGGTCGAGCGGGAGCGTCATCACCAGCGCGAAGCAGCCACCCTGGGAGACCCCGGTGAGCAGGCCCCACGCGTACCCGGCGGACGGGAAGGCGACCAGGCCGAACGCTCCCGTCACGAACACGAGGCTCATCGCGATCAGGTACGGGCGTCGAGATGCCCCGCGGTCGGACAGCCACGGCACGACGAACGAGGCCGGGATCGCGGTGAGGTTCATCGTGGCCAGGAGCGCGCCGGCCGAAGCCTCGGACCAGCCGTGCTCCTGGTACGCGTCGGGAAGCCACGCGTTGAGCCCGTAGTAGGACATGGCCATCAGGGAGAACACGACCACGAGCGTCCAGCCCGTGCGGCTCCGCCAGGGCAGGCCTGCCGCCGGCGCCACCGGCCGGACGTGGGCGGGGGTGCCACGCGTCAGCGCGAGCCAGACGACGCCGAGGACGCAGGCGGCGAGCGAGAACGCGAGTAGCGCCGCCCGCCAGCCCCCGAATGCGGCGGCGATCGGGACGGCGAGTGCCGCGGCCACTGTCGAGCCGATCTGGATGCCCGTCGTGTAGACGCCCGTCCCCGTCGCTGGACGGCCCGGCAGCCGCTCCCTGACCACGAGCGAGGGGAGCGCGTTGCCGAGCCCCATGCCGATCCCGACGGGGACGGTCAGGGCGACGACGAGCAGCGCGCCGGGCGCACCCGCCCGGGCCAGCCCCGCGAGGCCGAGCAGCGCGAGCGCGAGCGCCAGCGCGGCACGCGTGCCGACCCGGTGCGCCAGGCGCGGCGCGGACGGGGCGAACAGCCCCATGCACAGCACAGGGATCGTCGCCAGCAGCCCTGCGACCGCATGGGACGTGCCGAGGTCGTCCTGGATCTCGGGGAGCAGCGGGCCGATGCCCACGATCTGCGGCCGGAGCGCCAGGCTGCCGAGGAACAGCCCCGTCAGCAGCGCTCGGTTGCCGTGCATCAGGCTGAGAGCCGCGACTCGACGGCGGCGAGGAGCGGCGCGGCGAGCGGCCTGGCCCGATCGATGCGCAAGCGGCTCGACATCCAGCGGAACTGCTCCAGCGCCCGCTCCGGGCTGCATCGCCCTTCGGCGATCCACTCCTCGAACAGGTCCCCGTTGACCTCGAGGAACGAGAGCGAGTCGGCTGCCTGCACCAGGTCGGCCGTCGGCGAGCCTCCCCACTCGTGCAGCCGGACGAGCTCGACGACCTCGCCCACGAGCGGCTCGGGCGCGCGCTCGCCGCGCAGCCACGCGGCGACGATGTCCGCGGAGCGCTGCGCGTGAGCGTCACGGTACGCGCGATCGTCGGGAGCCTGGTCGGGGCTCCATTGCGGGCCACCGGGGAACGCGCGCTCGCAGTCGTGGGTGAGCGCCGCGATCCGCGCTGCGTCGGACGCGGCGGGCTCCAGCTCGACCAGCCAGTCGCGGGCGCGAACGAGGTGCCGGGCGTTGGCGAACGGCGTCACCCAGCGCTCTGCGCGCTGCTCGTGGCCGCTCAGCTCTGCCTCGCGCGCATGGCGATTCGCGCGAAATGCTCCACGTGCTTGCGGGCGGCGCGGCCGGCGGCCGCCGCGTTGCCCGAGCGCACGGCCGCCAGGATCGGCACGTGGAGCTCCGCCGCCTGGTCGGGCGCGACCAGTGTCCCGTAGATGGTCAGCGTGATCCGGCCCTCGACGCCGAGCGAGCGCCAGCACTGGGCGAGCACTGCGTTGTCGGCCGCTTCGACGATCACGCGATGGAACGCGAAGTCGTGGCGCACGAGCCCGTGCAGATCGCCGTGGCCCGCGGCCCGCCGCATCGAGGAGAGCTCGGCCTCGAGCGCCCTCACGTCGCCGGCGAGCGCCTCGGTGGCGAGCCTGCC
>JAOUEK010000437.1 GCA_029858755.1 Thermoleophilia bacterium | reverse complement strand
GCACGAGGTGCGCTTCGTCCACAACATCACCGACGTCAACGACAAGATCTACGAGGCGGCGCCCGGCCGTAGCGCCGCGCTGGCCCGCGACGCGACCGCGTGGTACCTGGAGGACACGGCAGGCTTCGGGCTCGGCCTGCCCGACGCCCAGCCGCTGGCGACGGAGACGATCTCGGAGATCGTCTCCCTGATCGACGAGCTCGTCGCCGGCGGCCACGCCTACGCGGTGGACGGCGACGTCTACTTCCGCATCGGCTCGTTCGACACGTACGGGGCGCTCTCCGGCCAGCGGCACGACCAGGTCGAGGAGCAGGAGCCGAGCCCGCTCAAGGAGGATCCGCGTGACTTCGCGCTCTGGAAGGCGACCAAGGAGGGCGAGGACACGTCGTGGGAGTCGCCGTGGGGCCGCGGCCGGCCGGGGTGGCACATCGAGTGCTCGGCAATGGCGGAGAAGGAGCTGGGTGCCGAGTTCTGGCTGCACGGCGGCGGGCTCGACCTCGTCTTCCCCCACCACGAGAACGAGCGGGCCCAGTCGCTGGCGGCCGGCCGCGGCTTCGCCCGCATCTGGATGCACAACGGGATGCTCCGCTTCACCGGGGAGAAGATGTCCAAGTCGGTCGGCAACGTCGCGACGATCCAAGAGGTGCTCGGCGACTGGGGCGCAGAGACAGCGCTCCTCTTCTTCATGACCGCGCACTGGCGCAAGCCGATCGACTTCTCCGAGGAGACGATGGCCGCCGCGCGTGCGCAGGCGGAGACGTTCCGCAACTTCTTCCGCGAGGCGCGTGACGAGGACGGTGCGCCGCCCGCGCGAGAGGAGCTCGCAGAGGCGCTCGACGACGACTTCAACACCCCGGACGCCCTCGCCCTGTTCCACGAGTGGCGAGGGCGCGGCGACGCCACTTCGCTGCGGTGGGGGCTCGGCCTTTTCGGGCTCGCAGGGCTGGCCGTCGACTCGGCCGCCCCGACGGGCCTGGTCGATCTCGCCGAACGGCGGGCAGCAGCGCGCGAAGCGCGTGACTGGGACGAGGCCGATCGGCTCCGGGACGAGATCGCCGCCGCCGGCTGGGAGGTGCGCGACATCGAGGGCTCGCCGCCGTACCGTCTCGTGCGGCGGTTGTGACCCGCGACCTCGTCTACGGTCGAAACGCGGTGCGGGAGGCGCTGCGGGGTCGCCGCGAGGTGCTCGAGCTCTGGGTGGGGGGGAGCGCGGCGGGGGCGCTGCCGTGGCTCGGCGAGGGCCCGCGCCCGCAGGTACGGCGTGAGCGGGAGCTCACCGAGGCGGCCGGCACGCCCGACCACCAGGGCGTCGTCGCGTGGTGCGCGCCCTATCCGTACGCCGACGCCTGGGAGCTGGCGCAGACGGAGCACCCGCTGCTCTGCTGCCTCGACCAGGTGACCGACCCCCGCAACCTCGGCGCGGTCGTCCGCAGCGTCGCAGGAGCCGGTGCCACCGGCGTCGTGCTCCCCGAGCACCGTGCGGCGCGCGTCACACCTGCCGTCTGCCGCTCCTCCGCCGGCGCCGTCGAGCACCTCCCCGTGGCCGTGGTGCCGAACCTCGCGCGCTACCTCGCCGAGGTGAAGCGCGGCAACCTCTGGGCCTACGCCGCGGTCGCCGAGGGCGGGACGCCGATGTGGGAGGCCGACCTCACGGGGGGCGTGGCGCTCGTCCTCGGTTCCGAGGGCAAGGGGGTGCGCCCGCTCGTACGGCGAACGTGCGACGCGTCGGTGACGATCCCGCTCGGCGACGGGGTCGAGTCTCTCAACGTCTCCGTTGCGGCCGCCGTGCTCTTCTACGAGGCGCGGCGTCAGCGCGGGTGATGGATCCTCGCACCTGTGGACGAATCGGCACATTCGGCACCGTTGGGGCTTGACACGGTCACGGTGTCCGACACGTTGTCCACGGGCCGGTTGAACGACGATTTGGTGCTGTGACGGCCGAGCCCACCCTCTACCTGTTCGACGGGTCGAACCTCTTCCACGCCGGGGCGTTCGCCGACCGCGAGGAGCTCGTCGACCGGCTGGCGAGCTTCGTCGCCCTGCGCGGCGCGCGCGGCGTCGTCGTCTTCGACGGCGCGGGCGAAGACCGGAGCGTGGGGCCGCTGGAGGTGCGTTACGCACCGCACGCGGACGACGTCCTGGAGCGCCTCGCCGCCGAGCACCGGCGGCGCGAGGCGGTGCTCGTCGTCACCTCCGACGCGGCGGTGCGCGGGACGGCCGGACAGGAGGTGCGGAAGCAGGGCTCGCTGGCGTTCCTGCCCGAGCTCGGGGCCGTCGAGCACCGCGAGTCGGACGCGAGCCGCGTCCGCGATCGCCTCGACCCCGAGACGCGAGCCGCGCTCGAGCGGCTTCGGCGCGGCAGGGAGCGCTGACGCCGGTCGCCCGACGTCGGTGCGAAAGCTCCTGGCGGGCTGCGGGAGGTAGAGCAGCGCGATCGTCCCCAGGGTGAGCGCTCCCGTCGCGAGCCCCGGCCCCGTTTGCGTGCCCGGGCCCGTTCGAAGGCGGAGGCGACGGCGAACGTGATCGCCGCCTATCCACCGAGCACGTCCCTGCCCACCCGGGCTGCCACGGCCGAGCAACACCGCCCGCGACGGCCACCACGACCCCGAGCACGAGTGGCCCGACGCCGAACGAGTCGCTCCACCTCGTCGACGGCGGCGGCCACGCAGACGGGTCGAGCAGCAAG